>VGPQ01000435.1 GCA_016882555.1 Cyanobacteria bacterium M_surface_7_m2_040 | reverse complement strand
TGCTGGGCTCGGAGCTCGCCTTGCAGCCGCTGCAACTCATGGCGCTGACGCTGCAGCTCTTCGGCGTCGCGCTGGTGCTTCTCGGCCTGACGGGCCAGCTCGCGGCCGCTGGCCTCCAGCCCGGCCAGTTCGGCCTGCACAGCCAGCAGCTGGTCTTCGCCCAGGGCGCGCACCTCGGTTTGCAGCGTCTCCAGGGCCGCAGCGGCCTCGTTGACGGCGGTTGTGCCGGTCTCGATGGCGCTGCGGGTGCTGGCCTGCTGCTGGGCCAGGGCCTGCTGGCGCCGTGCCAGGTCTTGCAGCTGCTGGCGCGCCTGCTCAAACGCCAGCACCTGCTCCTGCAGCCGGCCGCTGCTGTGCCGCTGCTTGAGCTCCTGGTAGGTGCGGGCGCGGGCGCAATCGCGCTCGAGCTTGGCGCGTGAGGCCAGCAGCTCCTGTTGCACGATGCCGCAGCGTTCCTGCGAGTCGTATACGGCATCGAGCTTGCTGCGGGTCTGTTCGATGCGCGAATCGAACAGGGCCACCCCGGCCAGCTCGTCGATGATGCCGCGCCGGTCCTTGGCGCTCATCGACACGATGCGGGTCACATCGCCCTGCATCACCACGTTGCTGCCCTCGGGGTCAACCCGCAGGCGCCGCAGCTGGGTCTGCAGCTGCTGCAGGTTGCAGGGCTCGCCATCGGCGCTGAAGCTGCTGGCGTAGGTGCCGCCTGGCGCCACCCGCAACTTGCGGCTCACGGTCCATTCCTGTTGCCCAGGTTTGATCCAGGGGCCTTCGGCAGGGGCTTCTAATCCCGCTTCGGCCTCATCGGGCTGCCAGTCACTGAGATCGAAGCGCACGCTCACGACCGTTTCGGCGGCGCGGCCGCTCTTCAGCACGGCGCTGTTGATCAGGTCGGGCAGGCGTTCGGCCCGCATGCCGCGGCTGCTGGCCAACCCCAGGCAGAACAGCACCGCATCAAGAATGTTGCTCTTCCCCGAGCCATTGGGACCCGTCACCACCGTGAAACCCTGCTCGAGCGGAATCGACATCGATCCGCCGAACGACTTGAAGTGACTGAGCTCGACCTGATTGATGTGAACCAACAGGCCCGAACGCCGAGCAGCAGAAATGTAGCGGAGGCTTTCCCCGCTTCAAGTCCCTCCGTAACTTGGGTCCATCTGGGGCCGTCGACCATCGGCGGCCCCCGCCGGATGGCCCGCCGATGGATCAGCACACCGCCACAGCCAGCAGTTCTGCCCAGCAGCAGTTCAGGGAGCGCTTTGAAACCCTGATCCCCACGATTCAGCGCCAATGGCCCGAGGTGGCTCGCCAGACCCTGGAAGCCACCCGCGGCAGCCTCGATGAGGTGGCCGAGGTGATTGCCGATCAGACCGGCAAAACCGTCTCGGCGGTCACCCTGCAACTGCAGGAGTTGTTGCAGGTGGCTGGTGAGCAGACCCATCGCCTGGCCGATTCGCTGGAGCCACTCGAGCGCCAGCTCGAGCAGTTGCTGGATGAACTCAACGCCAACCTGCGCCCCCGCATCGAGAAGCCGGTGCGGGAGCGCCCGCTGCTGGCCCTGGGTCTGGCCGGGGGGGTTGGCGTGCTGTTGGGCTTGATGCTGGCTTCCGGTCGGCGTTCCGGCTGAGGACCTTGACCCATTTGGTCCCTATCGCCAGCACCAGCTCGATCGCCCCAGCCTCCGTCGTGCTTCACCTGTTCTGATGAGCTCTGATTCCGTCAACGATTCGCCCGCTCGCAGCGGCTCGGCCGCGCCGGGGGTGGCGCGCGCCGCTGCCGGCCGCGTCGGCGCGCTGATGACCTCGGTGATGGACCTGCACGTGCGCATGGCGCTGCAGGAAGCCGACCGCGAAAAGCGCCGGTTGATCAGCGGGGCCTTGTTTGTGAGCGGCGCCCTGGCGCTGCT
>VGPQ01000434.1 GCA_016882555.1 Cyanobacteria bacterium M_surface_7_m2_040 | reverse complement strand
CGCCACTTCCTAGGCTGCTGTTGCGGATGCTTAGAGCTTTGTGACGGCATTGCCCCTGCTCCACCTGGCCCTGGGCCTGCTGCTCGCTGGCTGGACCTTGCTGTTCCTGTTTCGCATCGTGCTCACTTGGTACCCCCAGATCGATCTGACCAAGGGGGCGATGCGGCTGATCGGGGCTCCCACCGAGCCTTTGCTGGCGCCCACCCGGCGGCTGATCCAGCCGATCGGCGGTGTCGATGTGACCCCCGTGGTCTGGGTAGGTCTGATCAGCCTGCTGCGGGAACTGTTGGTGGGTCAACAGGGCCTGCTGACCCAGGTGATGCTGCGCGCCCAGCAGATTGGCTGAAGCTGAGGCGGCGATTCAAGCCTGCGGCAGCATCTCCTGTTCCACAAACTTGGTGTGCACATCACCCCGTTGAAACTCGGGACGATCCAGCAGAGCCAGGTGAAACTCGATCGTCGTGGGAATCCCGGTGATCGCGCATTCCGACAGGGCGCGACGCAGCCGCAGCAGCGCGTGTTCGCGATCGATGCCCCAGACGATCAGCTTGCCGATCAGCGAGTCGTAGAAGGGAGGGATCTCATAGCCGGTGTAGACGTGGCTGTCGACGCGCACGCCGGGGCCGCCTGGGGGAAGCCAGCCGGTGATCTTGCCGGGGGCTGGTCTGAAGTTCTGGCGGGGGTCTTCGGCGTTGATGCGCACCTCGATCGCATGGCCGCGCAGCTGGATGTCGTTCTGTTGGATGCTGATCGGCTCGCCGCCGGCGATCCGCAGCTGCTCGGCGATCAGATCCACCCCGGTGACCACCTCGGTGACCGGGTGCTCGACCTGGATGCGGGTGTTCATCTCCATGAAGTAGAAGGCGCCGCTGCGGTCCACCAGGAACTCCACGGTGCCGGCACCCTCGTAGCCGATGCTGCGCGCCGCCGCCACGGCCGCCTCGCCCATCTGCCGGCGCAGCTCGGGGGTCACTGCCGTGCTGGGGGCCTCTTCCAGCAGCTTCTGGTGGCGCCGTTGAATGGAGCAGTCCCGTTCGCCCAGGTGCACCACGTTGCCGTGGCGGTCGGCCAGCACCTGCACTTCCACGTGCCGCGGCCGGTCGACGAATTTCTCCATGTAAAGGCCGGGGTTGCCAAAGGCGGCCTCCGCCTCGCCCTGGGCGGCTTTGAACAGCGTTTCGAGCTGCTCGGCTGAGGGCACCAGGCGCATGCCACGGCCGCCCCCGCCGGCGGTGGCCTTGATCATCACCGGATACCCCATGCGCCCGGCCAAGGTGGCCGCCTGCCGGTGATCCTCCAGCAGCCCATCGCTGCCAGGGATGGTGGGCACGCCCACCTGCTGCATGGTGGCTTTGGCGGTTGATTTGTCGCCCATCGAGCGGATCGACTCGGGCGACGGTCCCACAAAGGTGAGTCCGTGGTCCTGGCAGATCTCGGCGAAGCGGTCGTTCTCGGCCAGAAAGCCGTAGCCCGGGTGGATCGCGTCGGCACCGCGGGAGATGGCCGCCGCAATGATGTTGGGGATGTTGAGGTAGCTCTTGTTGCTGGGCGCCTCGCCCACGCACACCGCCTCGTCGGCGAGCTGCACATGCAGCGCATTGCGATCAACGGTGCTGTGAATCGCCACCGTGGCGATGCCCAGTTCGCGGCAGCTGCGCAGAATTCGGAGGGCGATCTCGCCACGGTTGGCGATCAGCAATTTGCCGATGGGCATCCGTGGTGGGCTGCGGACAGCACTGGTGGCCGACCCGGACTGTATCAGCGCTCACCGACGGTCCTGCCGCTGTTCAGGGCTGGCTGAGTGAGAACCGGTCGCTCGGTATATTGCAGCTCGCCTGCGGCGCTTCTGGCGGCCGGGGCAACCACGCGGATGTGGTGGAATTGGTAGACACGCACGTTTGAGGGGCGTGTGGCT
>VGPQ01000433.1 GCA_016882555.1 Cyanobacteria bacterium M_surface_7_m2_040 | reverse complement strand
CGCTGCTGACCGGGCCGCTGGAGCCGACCAACGAGTGGTATGCGATCGCCAAGATCGCCGGGCTCAAGCTCTGCGAGGCGCTGCGCCGGCAGCACGGCTTCGATGCGATCAGCCTGATGCCTACCAACCTGTACGGGCCGGGCGACAACTACCACCCCACCGGCAGCCACGTGCTGCCGGCGCTGATCCGCCGCTTCCATGAGGCCAAAGAGGCGGGCGCGGCGTCAGTGACCTGCTGGGGCAGCGGCACCCCCATGCGCGAGTTCCTGCATGTGGACGATCTGGGCGAGGCGGCCGTGTTTGCCCTGGAGCACTGGGATCCCAGCGCTGCCGATGCACCCAGGGGCGCCGGTGCCAACGGCGAAGACCTGGGCCCCCTCAATCACCTCAACGTGGGCACCGGTGTCGATGTGACCATTCGCGAGGCGGCCGAAACCGTGGCAGCGGTCGTGGGCTTTGACGGGGCCATCAGCTGGGATGGCAGCAAGCCCGATGGCACGCCGCGCAAGCTGCTTGATGTGGGCCGCCTGGCTGCGTTGGGCTGGCAGGCGCGGAATGGCCTGCGCGAGGGTTTGGTCAGCACCTATGCCGGTTTTGCTGCCACGCTGGCGCGCGACCGTGAGGCGGTGCGGCTGTAGGTCTGACGCCAGGGTCCTCGCTAGGCTGCTAGCAGTGAGCAAGCCAGGCATTCCGCCGTGCGCACCCTTTACATCCGCCATGTGCCGGAGGCTGTGGCCCAGAAGTTGGAGAAGCTTGCCGGTCGAGCTGGCGTGCCGCTCAGCACCTTTGCCCTGCAGGAGCTCACGGAAGCCGTGCGGCGCGCCGATAACGCCGAATTGCTGGAGTCTCTTCCCTCCCACACCATCGATCGCGCCTCGCTGTTGGAGGCGCTCCAGACCAGCCGCGACGAACGCGGATGACCGTGGTTGTGGATGCATCGGCGCTGATCGATGCGTTGTTGATCGATGGACCAGCGCGAGCACGTCTGTCCAGTGCCAGCTTGCATGCGCCCGAGCTCATCGACGCTGAGGTGCTTTCCGTGCTGCGCCGTCTGGTGCTGGCTGGCTCGCTTGCTGAGGCCGATGGGTTGCGTGCACTTGATGCGGCATCCCGACTGGGCCTGCGTCGCCATCCGATCAGGGATCTGTGCAAGCGGGCCTGGCAACTGCGCGCCAATCTTTCGGCCTATGACGCCCTATATGCCGCGTTGGCGGAGCGCATCGCTGCACCACTGCTCACAGCCGATGCACGCCTGGCGCGCGCTCCCGGGATGGGTTGCTCTGTTGTGCTGGTGGAGGCCTGATCGCGCAGAATCAAGCGAAGCTGTGATCCGCTATGCCAGCCTCCCTGCCCCGCAACCTGGTGACCGGCGGTGCGGGGTTTGTGGGCTCGCATCTGGTCGACCGCTTGATGCAGGCGGGCGAGGAGGTGATCTGCCTCGACAACTATTTCACCGGGCGCAAGGCGAACATCGCCCAGTGGATCGGCCATCCCCGCTTTGAGCTGATCCGCCACGACGTGACCGAGCCGATCCGGCTGGAGGTGGATCGGATCTGGCATCTGGCCTGCCCGGCATCGCCGGTGCACTACCAGCACAATCCGATCAAAACGGCCAAGACCAGCTTTCTGGGCACCTACAACATGCTGGGCCTGGCGCGGCGGGTGGGGGCTCGGTTGCTGCTGGCCAGCACCTCGGAGGTGTATGGGGACCCCGAGGTGCACCCGCAGCCCGAGAGCTACCGGGGCTGCGTCAACACGATCGGCATTCGCAGCTGCTACGACGAGGGCAAGCGCATCGCCGAGACGCTGTGCTTCGACTACCGGCGCATGCACGGGGTGGAGATCCGGGTGGCACGGATCTTCAACACCTACGGGCCGCGCATGCTGCCCGACGACGGCCGCGTGGTCAGCAATTTCATCGTGC
>VGPQ01000432.1 GCA_016882555.1 Cyanobacteria bacterium M_surface_7_m2_040 | reverse complement strand
GGCGGAGGCCAACACCGAATTGGTGTTCACGTTGCCGTCGGTGATCGAGGCGGTGCCGGTGGTGCCCAGCGCCGTGACGCTCAAGGTGTTGAGGCTGGCGTTGTCATACAGGTAGGTGAGCTCCCCGCGCACCGTGCCGAAGTCGTAGCCGAGGCCGGTTTCCAGGGCAAAACCGCCGTTGAGGCTGTAGTTGCCAGACACGTTGGCCCCAAACACGCTGGTGCTGCCGTTGAGGTTTTGCGGCCAGGCGGCACCGGCGCCGAGGGTGGCGTAGAAGCCCTTGCTATTCACATCGGGCGTGGTGCCGGATGCGGGCTCTTGGGCCATCGCCGGCAGCATCAGCGCAGGAGCGGCCAACAGCGGCAGGAGCAGGCGGCGGATCGGGGGCATCAACGGGGCAGATCACTGCCGCCACTGCATCAGGCCTGAGCTGCCCTGGCGTTGATCAACGGGAACCTTGCGCGGCTGACCCCCACTTTTCAGGGGCCGCTAATCGCTAGCTGCATCAAATGGCGCGGCTGGTTGGAGTGCTCGATTGATCCAGCTACGGTTGATCCAGGAATTGGCTTGGTTGTCCTTGACCTCCATCAGCCCGTCACTGCAGCAACAGCTGGAAGGGCTATCGCCTGATCAGCGCAGCCAGGTGAGCGCCCTTCTGGCCGCATGGCCGGCTGGGCAGGCAAGCCAGGCTTCTGAGCCCCGTGAGCCCGGTGGCTTGCTCGGCAAGATGCACACCCATGGGGATTTCGATGCCCCTCTGGCCGAGGAGTTCCTGATTCCTTGAGCGGCTCGCGCTACCTCCTCGATACCAGCGTGTTGATCTGGTGGTTGGCCGAGCCCAGCCGCCTCTCCACAGCCGTGAGGAGCACCATCGCCGATCCAGCCAACGCGATCTGCTGCAGCGTGGTGAACCTCTGGGAGATCCAGATCAAGGTGAAATTGGGAAAGCTGGATCTCGAGCTGCCGTTGGCGGAGATCCACCGCTGGGTAGTGCAGGAGGAAGGCTGGATGGTGTTGCCCGTGGAGTGGCCGCACATCCGCCGATTGGATCAGCTTCCCTCCCCCCATAAGGACCCCTTTGACCGCCTCTTGATTGCCCAAGCGGCTGAGGAGAACGTCACCTTGGTGAGCGTGGATCCATTGATGCGCGACTACCCCGTGGCCGTATTGGGCTGAACACGGCTGGGCTCTAGAGCCGCTGCCAACCGCCCCACCAACGGCTCCAGGTGCGGGTGCTCGTCGCGCACCCCATCGAGCATCAGCAACCACAGCGGATCGCTGTCCCCCGCCGGTAAGGCCTGCCAGCGCCACTCCGCCAGCGTGGGCAGCAGCAGCTGCGCCCAGCCTTGGGGGCATACGAGCGGTTGGCGCCACTGCTGCAGCAACACAGCCCACTCGCCTGGGCGCTGGCAGCTGCGGGGCGCATGCAGGCAGCGCCATTGCTGTTGCCGCACCCAGCTCGCCAGCCCCGGTGCGTCTTGCTGGGCCGGCACCACCACCTCACACCAAAGCTCCAGCGGCGTGGTGGACCCGGGCGGCAGCAACAGGCCCAGGGGCACGGAGCCAAGCGGTTGCAGCCGGCAGCCCTCCCACACCACCGCCGCTGCGCCGTGGGGAGCAAAGCCTGGGCCATCGGCGCCAGCCGCCAGTAGCTCCCGCAGATCCAGCCCGCTCACCAGGGCCCCATCGAGGCAATGGGAGTGCACCAGCTCCTGCCATGCCCTGGGGTGGCGAAAGCGCAGCGGCGGCCCACCAGGGTGATGGGCACTGTGCAGCAAGGGCTGCATCCAGGGGCTGCCCCCCAGCCGCCAGGCGCTGGCCTCCAGCCGGTGCCATTGGCTGGCGCGACGCAGCAGGCGCAGGCAGCTGGTTTCGCTGTAGCGCAGGGCCTGCAGTGCCTTGGGCCGTTGACCCTTGAGGTTGAGCTCTT
>VGPQ01000431.1 GCA_016882555.1 Cyanobacteria bacterium M_surface_7_m2_040 | reverse complement strand
GGAGGTGGCCAGCAGGGCCGACGCCACGAGATGTGAGTATCGGGGCATGAATGGGCGCATCCACGCCTCCACCGGTGTTCTGCTGACGGCTTAGCAAGCTTGAATCGCCCTGGCAGCCGGGCGATACTGGGGACCATGGCTCCCCTGATCCCGCGCAGCACCCTGGCCGGAGCGATCGGCAACACGGTGGAGTGGTTCGACTTTGCCGTCTACGGTTACTTCGCCAAGGAGATTGGCGAGGCCTTCTTCCCGGCAGATGTGCCGTCGCTGCAGCTGCTCAGCGCCTTCGCCGTGTTCGCGGTGGGCTATCTGATGCGGCCGGTGGGCGGGTTGCTGCTGGGGCCGATCGGCGATCTGGTGGGGCGGCGGGCGCTGCTGCTGGTGAGCGTGGCGGTGATGGCGGCCTGCAGCCTGGGCATCGCCCTGCTGCCGCCTACCAGCCAGTGGGGGGACAGCTCCGCCGCGCTGCTGGTGCTGCTGCGCCTGCTGCAGGGCCTCTCGGTGGGGGGTGAGTTCACCGGCTCGGTGGTGGCGCTGGTGGAGACGGCTCCACGCCAGCGGCGCGGCCTCACCGCCAGCTTCGCCAGCGCCGGGGCCGTGCTCGGTTTTGTGGGGGGATCGCTGGCTTCGGCGCTGATCCATCACTGGTTGCCCCCGGCGGCGGTGCAGCAGTGGGGCTGGCGACTCCCCTTTGTGGTGGGTGCTGCGCTGGGGATCTGGGCCCTGAGCCTGCGCCGCCATCTCGAGGAGACGCGGACGGGGCGGCCCTCTCCGGCCCTGGCGGCCCACCTGGCGGAGCTGCGCGGCCAGCTGCCGGCGATGCTGCGGCTGATGGGTGCGGCGGCCCTCTCGGCGGTGAGCTTCTATGCGGCCACGGTGTTTGCCGTGCAGGAGGTATCGACGCGACTGCCGGCGTTGGCCGCCCGCTTCAGCGGGATCGCAACGCTCAACCAGGCGATCGGCGTGGGGCTGATCCTGCTGGGCGGCCACCTGGCCGACCGCGGTGCGCCGGTGGCGCTGGCGCGGCGCCTCAACCTGGTGCTGGCCGTGGCTGTGCTGCCGGGAATGTTGCTGATCGCCATGGGTGCTCCGCTGGCCTTTGGCGTGGGCCAGTTGATCGTGCTCGTGCCCCTGATGCTGTATCTGGGCGTCTACCCCTCGCTGTTGCCCGGTCTGTTCCCGGCCGCCCAACGCTGCAGCGCCTTCTCTCTGTCCTACAGCCTGGTGGTGGCGCTGCTCGGCGGCACGCTGCCGCTGGTCGCTACCTGGCTACAGGCAAGCCTGGGGCTGACGCAGGGGCCGGCGCTGTATAGCCTGATCTGGGCCGTGCCCACCCTGCTGGCCTACCGCCAGTTGGAGCGCCATCTGCTGCCAGACTGGCAGGGCTGAGGTTTCACCCGCCAACCGGGCTCAGATGGAAGCGGGGGGGGCACCGGCACGAGTGCTTTGCCGGGGCCGTAACCGACGCCCTGGGAGATGGCGGCGACAAACTGATACACCTGCGTGTCCTCTGGCAAGCCTGGCACCTGCGGAAAGGCGCCTCCAGGGGTGATGCATCGACCCTCGGAGGCCGTCAGGCCATTAGCAACGCTGCCGACCATCGCGTAGATGGGTTCACGCGCTCCATTCGCCCCGAAACCCCTGAGGCCTGGGGAGTTAAGCGGGGTGCAACTGACATCGGTAGACCTATGATCTGATTGAGCTTCAAGTTATCGAACCTCATGCTATTGAGCTTCGTGATGTTGAATTGTATGCTTAAATCTGCCTGATCTGGTCAGCATTATTCTGGCACTGCTGATCTGGATCTATCAACTGCAGTTACGGATCCTGGGCTTCAGCGGCCATGGCTGGAGTGCTCTTGCAGATGGGCCTGATTCGTCGTTCTCATCACGGAGCCGTTCCTGTGGGCCGCCTGCCCCGAGCAGCCTGGCTGATCAGCAGGCCCAGCA
>VGPQ01000430.1 GCA_016882555.1 Cyanobacteria bacterium M_surface_7_m2_040 | reverse complement strand
GAGTCGGTGGCGCTGGCGTTTCTGCGCTTGCTGGCGGTGTTGGCGGCCGACCCCCGGGCTGGGGTGCCGCCGGGGCTGGTGCAGCAGCGCTATGGGATCGCCCTGGGCGAGCTGCCCGCCGGTGCTCCCGATGTGGAGACCTGGCTGTATGCCGCCTCCGAGCGGCACACCAGTGGCGACACCACGCGCATGGCCACCAAGCTGCTCGACGACTACCGCTGCGCCCGCCTGGGGGCGATTGCGCTGGAGCTGCCTGCCCTGGAGCCCGTGCAGGAGGCCGGTTGATGGCGGCTTTTGGCGAAGGCGAGGGCGAGCTGCTCACGCTCACCTACCCCAAACCGCTGCCGATGCGCCTGGACCGCTGGCTGGTGAGCCAGCGGCCCGAGCAGAGCCGCGCCCGCATCCAGAAGTTCATCGACGCCGGCTACGTGCGCGTCAACGGCATCACCGGCCGCGCCAAGACTCCCCTGCGCCAGAACGACTGCATCGAGCTGTGGATGCCACCCCCCGAGCCGCTGGAGTACCTGCTCCCCCAGGCGATGCCGCTCGATGTGCTGTTTGAAGACGAGCATCTGATCGTGCTCAACAAGCCGGCCGGCCTCACGGTGCACCCGGCCCCGGGCAACAAGGACGGCACCCTGGTCAACGGGTTGCTCCACCATTGCCCCGATCTGCCGGGCATTGGCGGTGAGATGCGTCCCGGCATCGTGCACCGCCTCGACAAGGACACCACCGGCTGCATCGTCGTGGCCAAGAGCCAGCAGGCCCTGGTGCGGCTGCAGCTGCAGATCCAGCAGCGCATCGCCAGCCGCGAGTACCTGGCGGTGGTGCACGGCCAGCCGGCGGGAGATGCCGGCACGATCATCGGCGCCATCGGCCGCCACCCGGTCGACCGCAAGAAGTACGCCGTCGTCAGCGACGACAGCGGTCGCCACGCCTGCACCCATTGGCAGGTGGTGGAGCGCCTGGGGGATCACGCCTTGCTGCGCTTCAAGCTCGACACCGGCCGCACCCACCAGATCCGCGTGCACTGCGCCCACATCAGCCACCCGATCGTGGGGGATCCGGTGTACACGCGCTGCCGCAACCTGCCGTTGGCTCTGCCGGGGCAGGCCCTGCATGCGGTGCAGCTGGGCCTCGATCACCCGATCAGCGGCGAGCGGATCGTGTGCCAGGCGCCGCTGCCGCCCGTGTTCGAGAGGTTGTTGACGCTGTTGCGGCGGCGGAGCGGCGTTCCAGATCCTGCTGGCTCGACCTCGGCCTGAGCAGGCTTCAGACTGAGCTGGTGTCGGAGTTCCTTGCTCACCTCCGCGATCCGTAGTGCCCATGTCAGCAGACGCCCTGCAGTCCTTCATCGCCGCCGTGAACCAGAGCCCTGAGCTGCAGCAGTTCATGCGCTCAACGGCCGCCGCGGATGTCGATGCCGTTGCCCAGGACGCCCGGGATCGTGGGTTTGATGTGGTGAGCCGCGACTTTGTTGAGCACCGCGATGGTGCTTTGGTTGAGTACGACGATTAGGACTATTTCCTCAAGGCGTCCTGGTGGACGCTTTGAACCAACGGCTTTGACGGCCTGCTGGTGTTCCCGTCTTTGCGCACCATGTCTATGCTGAGAGTACATTGAGCCCTGTTCGCTCTCTCTCGGTTCAGATGGCTATCCAGGCGCTGTTGTCGAGTCCGGATTTTTATTTCACGCTGATTGGCTTGTTGGAGTCGTTGGCGCTGTTGTCAACATCGCTGCTGTTGTTTCGCTGTTTTGGATAGGCCTGGCCAGTCCAGGGATGAAATCGATTCTCAGCGGGGCATTGCTGGACATCGCCCTGAATATCTTTATGATCGGCAACTATTTTTATGCCCGCTCGATCTTTTCGCTGCAGCCGGGTTGGCGCGAGCTGTACAGGCTTTATTTCTCCACCTTGCTTCCCTTTGAATTCAGACGCCTGCTGAGGCTCTCTGA
>VGPQ01000429.1 GCA_016882555.1 Cyanobacteria bacterium M_surface_7_m2_040 | reverse complement strand
GTCGCCGATACTCATCTTCTGATCGGCGGTGAGCGTGTCGAGCCCCTGGATCTGGTCGCGTACCCGGGCGGCGCTCTCGAAGTCGAGGCGCTCGGCGTAGCGGTCCATCTGGGCGTTCAGCAGCTCCAGCAGTTCGTCGTTGCGCCCCTGGAAGACCATCGCCACCTGCTTGAGGGTCTGGTGGTAAGCCTCGGAGCTGATCCTCTGCTGGCAGACCCCCGGGCAACGGCCGATGTCGTAGTTGAGGCAGGTTCGGTCCTTGTAGAGGGGCTGGGGCCGTTGCCGCAGCGGAAACACCCGTTTCACCAGGGCCAGGGTGCGGCGCAGCAGTCCCACGTCCACATAGGGGCCGTAAAAGCGATCGAGCGGTGAACGAAACCGCCGCCGCCGGGTGATGAAGATGCGCGGGTAGGCCTCGCTCCAGGTGATGCAGAGGTAGGGGTATTTCTTGTCGTCCTTGAGCAGCACGTTGAAGTGCGGCTGGTTCTGCTTGATCAGGTTCGATTCGAGCGCCAGCGCCTCGGCTTCCGAGTCGGTGACGATGAACTCGATCTCACAGACCTGCCGCACCATCAGGCGGATGCGGGGGCTGTGGCCGTGGCCGCTGCCGCTCTGGAAGTAACTGCGCACGCGATTGCGCAGCAGCTTCGCCTTGCCGATGTAAAGGATGCGGTCGTCGGCGTCGCGCATCAGATAGCAGCCCGGCTCGGCGGGAACCTCCGCCAGCCGGGCCTTGAGCCGCCTGCTGTCCTGAATCAGGGGGGTGGCGCTCAACCGCCGTACTGCCAACCGGTCGAGGCGAGTTCCAGCGCGGGCCCATCGGCGTGCAGGGTGGCCGATTTGACCTCGCCGACAAACACCGTGTGATCGCCGGCGGCCACCTGGCCCACCAGCTCGCATTCCACAGCCCCGACGGCATCGTTGAGGATCGGCAGTCCCAACTCGCCCAGGCTGAAGGGCGCGGCGTCGAAACGGCCGCCGATGGCCTTCTGGGGCTTGAAGAACACGGCCGCCAGATCCTTCTGGTCGGCCTTGAGCACGTTCAGCGAAAACCGGCCGGTGCGCTGAATGATGCCGTTGCTGGTGCTGTCGGCCCGCACCGCCATCACCACCAGCGGTGGCTCGAAGCTGCCCTGGGTGACCCAGCTGGCGGTGAAGCCGTTGACCTCATCGCCTTCGGCCACCCCGCAGATGAAGACACCGTGGGGGATCTTGCGCAGCAGGGTCTTCTTGGCCTCGGCATTGAGGCTGGCGTTGGGAGCCATGGCAGGAATGGAACTTCAGCGACTCTAGAAAGCTCCGTTGTGGCGCCATAGGCTCTGAAGCAGGCGAATCAGCCCATGCGCGCCCTCTATCCCGGCAGCTTCGACCCTTTGACCTTGGGGCATCTGGATCTGATCGAGCGGGCCAGCGGCCTGTTTGAGGCGGTCGTCGTGGCGGTGCTGCAGAACCCCAGCAAGACCCCGGCCTTCAGCCTCGAGCAGCGGTTGACCCAGATCAGGTCAGCGACCGGCCGGCTTACCAACGTGGAGGTGGGCATCTTCGACGGGCTCACGGTGCAGTACGCCCGCAGCTGCGGCGCCCAGGTGATTCTGCGGGGGTTGCGGGCCCTGAGCGATTTTGAATTCGAACTGCAGATCGCCCACACCAACAAGAGCCTGGCGCCCGACATCGAAACGGTCTTTCTGGCCACGGCCACCCAGCACAGCTTCCTGAGCAGTTCGGTGGTGAAGGAGGTGGCCCGCTTTGGTGGGGATGTCCGTCACATGGTGCCCACGGGAGTGGCAGATGACCTCAGCAGGCTCTTAAATCGGAGCACTCCTGAACCCTGAAATGGCCGACCCGCAGATCACCGTGCTGGATCAACTCGACCAGCTGGAAGAGGTCGTGCTGGAGGGCAGCCGCATTCCCTTCAGCGGTGGACGTCTGGTCAATGAGACCGACGCGCTCGAGGTGATCGATGCC
>VGPQ01000428.1 GCA_016882555.1 Cyanobacteria bacterium M_surface_7_m2_040 | reverse complement strand
CCGGCGGTTGAGCTGCTGGCCAGGAATGCGATCGCACAGATCACCCAGGGAGCTGAACGAACCGCCTGAGTGCCGACTCTCCAGCAGTTGCCGGATCGCGCCCTCGCCCAGATTGCGGATCGCCGACAGGCCAAACAGGATCTTGGTGCCCACGGGGGTGAAATCGATGCCCGAGGCATTGACATCGGGCGGCATCACCTCGATGCCTATCGCATTGCAGTTGGCGATGTAGCGCTGCACCTTGGCGCTGTCGCCCGCATTCACCGTGAGCAGGGCCGCCATGTAGGCCACCGGGTAGTGGGCCTTGAGGTAGGCGGTCTGGTAGGTGACGGCGCCATAGGCCGTCGAATGGCTCTTGTTGAAGCAGTATTCGGCGAACAGCACCATCTGCTCGAATAGCGACTCGGCGAGCTTGGGATCGACACCGCGCTCACTGGCGCCCTTCACAAACACGCTCTGGTGCTTCTCCATTTCGCTCTTCTTTTTCTTGCCCATCGCTCGCCGCAGCAGGTCGGCTTCGCCCAGCGAATAGCCGGCCAGGTCCTGGGCGATCTTCATGATCTGCTCCTGGTAGACCATGATCCCGTAGGTCTCCTTGAGGATCGGTTGCAGCGTTTCGTGGGCGACATCGTTCGCCTCGCGTCCATGCTTGCGGTTGATGAATTTGGGGATCAGCCCGGCATCCAAAGGCCCTGGCCTGTAGAGCGCCAGGATCGAGGAGATGTCCTCCAGTGAGGAGGGCTTGAGGTCGCGCACGATCTGGCGCATGCCGCTCGATTCGAGCTGGAAGATGCCTTCCAGATCCCCTCGGGCCAGCAGGCCGTAGGTCTCAGGGTCATCAAGGGGTAGGGCATCGGGGTCGACGGTTTCGCCCGTGCTCTCTTTCACCAGATCGACCGTCTTGTCGATCATGGTCAGGTTCTTGAGGCCCAGAAAGTCCATCTTCAGCAGGCCCATCGACTCCACGTCTTCCATGAAGTACTGGGTGATCACCTGGCCGTCGTTGTTGCGCTGCAGCGGCACCAGTTCATCAAGTGGATCAGCCGCGATCACCACGCCGGCGGCGTGCACCCCGAAGGTTTTGTTGGTGCCCTCGATGCGCATCGCCAGATCGACCCAGTGCTTCACCTGGGGGTCGTTCTGGTACTTCTCTCGAAACTCCGGGGCCGGCGACTCGTCGCCGATCATCTCCTTGAGCTTGGCGGGTTTGCCGCGCACCACGGGGATCATCTTGGCCAGCCGGTCGGCATCGCCATAGGGAATGTCGAGCACCCGGGCCACATCTTTCAGAACCGCCTTGGAGGTCATGCGGTTGAAGGTGATGATCTGGGCGACCTTGTCGTCGCCGTAGCGCTGGGTGACGTAGTCGATCACCTCGCCGCGGCGGGCGATGCAGAAGTCGGTGTCAATATCCGGCATCGACTTGCGCTCGGGGTTGAGGAAGCGCTCGAACAGCAGCCCGTTGGTGACCGGGTCGATGTTGGTGATGCCCAGGGCATAGGCCACCAGGGAGCCGGCGGCCGAACCGCGGCCGGGACCAACCGGGATGCCGTTGTCGCGGGCGAAGCGGATGTAGTCCCAGACCACCAGGAAGTAAGTGGGAAAGCCCATCTGCTCCATCACCTGCAGCTCGAAGTCGAGCCGCTCGCCGTAGGTGGCATCGAATGCCTCTCCCGCAGCCAGGCCCAGGCGCCTGCGCAGACCCTGCTCGCTGACATGGCGCAGGTAGCTGGGCGCGGTGAATCCCTCGGGGATCGGGAAGCGCGGCATCTGGTAGCGCCCGAGGATGTCGTAGTCCTCGACCTTTTCGGCGACGCGAGCGGTGTTGGCGACGGCCCGCTCGATCACCCCAGGCTCCAGATGGTCGCCGAAGAGCTGCAGCATCTCAGCCTCGCTCTTGATGTATTCGGTGCCGGTGTAGCGCAGGCGCTTCTCGTCGCTGATCAGTTTGCCGGTGAGCACGCAC
>VGPQ01000427.1 GCA_016882555.1 Cyanobacteria bacterium M_surface_7_m2_040 | reverse complement strand
TCACCACGTCGAGGGCGAGGTCGTCGTCGAGGTACACCTGCGGGTTGGCTTCGACAAAGGCGATCAGCGTCAGCAGGGTTTCGCTGCAGAGCTGCCGGTACTCGGGGGCCTCGATCTTGCTGAGCAGATGGTCGACCTGGCTGGCGAAGTTGCGCTCGCCCGGGGTCTTTTCACGCAGTAGTGGCTTGCTGTCGAGCCGGTTGCGTTTGTCGAGCTTGTCGCCGATCACGATGCCGCGGCAATGGTGCAGCAGCGCCCAGATCCCGGGGTAAAAGTCGCGCGGCACCCGGCCGATGGCCCCCAGCCGCGAGCGGTGCTGCAGCCAGCAGCCACCTTTGGGATGCTCCTCCAGGGGATCGCTGGCGCTCCAGCGCACCCGTCCGCTGAGATGCAGGTGCTCCTTGCGTTGCAGGGCATCGCGCGCGTGCTCCAGGTCGCTCAGCATGGTGCGCAGCTGCCGTCTGAGGGTGTGCGGCGGCAGGTTGCACAGCGCCTCGAAGCCGTCGATAGGGCTCAGTTCACGCTCGGCGGCCAGCTCACCGGTCAGCAGCAGCAGCAGCTGGCCCAGCTGCAGGGTCAGGCTGCCGCTCAACAGGTCGGGTTCACGTCGCGCCAGGCTGTCGAGGGCCAGCAGCAGCTCCTGCTGGAGCATCCATTCGCGGCCGTCCTCACCGCTGAAGCGGCGAATCATGCTGGCGATGGTGCGGCTGCCCTGGGGTTCTGCGATCCGTGAGTCGCGGGTGTAGTTGCGGCCCACAACAACCTGCTTCTGACGCAGCAGCAGGTCGGTCAGGGCATCTTCAAGTTGGGGGTGCACCAGATCGAGGGCCGCAGCCACGCGTCGCACCACCCCCCACGCGCCCTGGCCGAGGGCGCGTTGGTACACCTCACTGAGCAAATCCTGCAGCAACACGATGTCCGCTTGCGGACCCTGCAGTTGAGCCGCCAGTCCAAGCCGCAGGCCCAGCTGCTCGAGCACCTCCGCCTGTTCAGACAGGGAGGTGCTTTGCCAGAGGCGATCGAGCAGATCGCAGGTTGAGCTGTCTTCGAGTTCGAGCTCCTGCTCGGCCGTCAGTGGCGTGCTGGCGGTGCTGGCCAGCAGGGGTGAGGCGGTGACGGCTTCGCAGAGGCCCTCGATGGTCCCGCAGGCCTCGCGCGGCAGGATCTGCCAGCAGGCCTGGCTCTGCAGTTCGGCCAGGCTGGCCAGCTGCACGGCCACACCGTCAAAGCAACCTGATGCCAGCTGGTGGCCGAGTCGCACAAAGGCCTCTGGATCGGCGTTGAACGCCCCCGCTGCGATCGGGATCAGCAGCAGCGGCGCCCCCGGCCCGCGCCAGTGGCGCTGCAGCAACCGCACCTCGGCACCCACCGTGTCAATCAGCTGGTCGGCATCGTCGGCCAGGTAGAAGGTGCTCTCGTCGAGCACCGCCGGCAGGAAGGCCCAGCGCTGCTGGCCGCCTTCGCTGCAGTACAGCCGTGCGGTAGCCATGGTTTCCATGCGTACCGGCGGGTGTCCACTCAGCCCCAGCCGGCCATTGGCGCCCACCCGCGCCATGCGTTGTGCCAGCTCAGCTGAGCTGGCCACCGTCAGCGCTGTGCCTGCCGCCGGCAGCCCAGCTTGCTCAAGGGCCGCGGCGATGCTGGCGTTGGCTGGCACCAAGGCCACCAGTACCTGATCGGCCCCAAGGCTGATGGTGTGGCGACGGTCGCTGGGATCGAGATCTGCTGGTGTGATCAGCCCGGCCAGCAGCAGATCGGCCAGCCAGGTCAGGCTCTGGGTCCACAGCAGCGGCACGTTTTCGTTGGCCTCGCGCGGCTGGCTGCCGGGCTGGCGCCGTTCGGCCTCGATCGCTTGCTGCGGGACTCGGTACAGCTCCGGCAGCAGTGCTGTGCCGCCCGCGAGCACACTCACCCCCGCCAGACGCTGGCGCCACTGGCGCGCTTCGGCCCAGCGCTCTTCGCAGCAGGCGGTGATCAG
>VGPQ01000426.1 GCA_016882555.1 Cyanobacteria bacterium M_surface_7_m2_040 | reverse complement strand
CCCTGATGGGGCGCGAGCTCAAAGCCGAACGTCTGACGTGAGCGAGCCGATCCCAGCGCTGCTGGTGGAAGCCTTCACGGCCCTTCCCTGCCAGGGCAACGGCGCGGCAGTGGTGTTGCTGCCTCAACCCGTCAGTGACGCCTGGATGCAGCGCCTGGCCCGCAGCCTGAACCAATCCGAGACGGCCTTCCTGCTTCGTGATCGCGGCGAATGGTTGCTGCGCTGGTTCACCCCAAGCTGCGAAGTGCCCCTCTGCGGTCACGCCACCCTGGCGGCGTTGCTGGCCCTGGGCCACTGGGGCCAGCTGGACAGCAGCGGCAAGGCTGTGTTCCGCAGCCGCAGCGGTGCGTTGCCAGTGGCCCTTCATGGCCCTTTGGCGAGCATCGAACTCCCCGCCGCCGCCATGCAGCCAGCACCGCCGCCGTCCTACCTGCAGCGGTTGCTTCAGGAGACCCTCGGCACCTCCCTTGAGGGCTTCTGGCACAGCACCATTGGCTACAGGGTTGGCCTGCTGCCCCCGCAGGCGGCTCTGCCTGCCCTGGCGTGGTCTGACGCTGTGCTGGAGCCTGCTGAAGCCCGTGGTCTGGTGCTGATGCAGCGGCTGGACGTGGGCGCGGACGCCCCTCAGGTGATGGGGCAGGCCGCTGACTATCAGCTTCGTTTTTTTGCCCCGGGCCTGGGGATCTCCGAAGACCCGGTGACCGGATCGGCCCACGCCCTGGTCACGCCCTACTGGCTGCAACAGACCGGCCGCCCACAAACGGTGGGGTGGCAATGCTCGCCTCGCCCCGGCGGAATGATCGCTGACGTGTCATCTTCAGGCATGATTCGCCTGTCCGGTCCGGGAACGGTGCTGTGGCAAGGCAGTCTGCAGATGCAACCCGACAGCTGCGGCAGCGCTGCAGAGCGCTGGCAACGGCTCTGCGGCAGCGACTGAGCCTTGTCCACCCCCTGCTGTTGGGGGGGCCACTGGCCGTGGTGGTCTTTGCCACAGGCTTTGCCCTGCAGAACGTGGGCTCCCTGGGCGCCGCTACAGGAAGGGGCAGCGATCCGGTGCTGGAGGCGCTGATGGCGGAGCCTGTGGCCCAGCCCATCACCTCCGTGCAAGCCCAACGATCGGCCCAGCGCACCCTGGCCGATCCCCAGCACCGCGGCCAGCTGCTGCTCAGCGAACCCGAAGCCGGCCCGTCGCTGAATCTCGAGATCCGCATCGCACTGTTATCGGCAGGCATCAACCCGAGCGTCAGTGCCACGGACCGGTGGCAATTGCGCAGCAATAGCGGCCAGATTCTTCAGCAGGGCCCTGCGGGCGCTGCCGTGGCCCTCGAACCGGCGGTTCAGGCGGGTGAGGCCTGGCTGATCACCACCCCCCGGGGGGCGGTGCAGGTGAATGGCCGCTCCTATGCAGGACGCTTGCGTCTGATTCCCAAGGATGGCGGAGTCCAGGTGATCAACCATCTGGGTCTCGAGCCCTACATCGCCTCGGTGGTGGGCTCTGAAATGCCCAGCCACTGGGAGCAGCAGGCGTTGATGGCTCAGGCCGTGGCCGCCCGCTCCTATGCCCTCGCCCAAATGGCCAGGCCTCCGAGCCGCCATTGGCATCTCGGCGATACCACCCGCTGGCAGGCCTACAAGGGGCTGGAGCGGGTCAACCGCCGCACCCTGGAGGCCGCCGCCCGCACCGCCGGTCTGATCCTCAGCTATCAGGGGGCGATCGTCCAGAGCCTGTACGCCTCGACCCGCCAGATCACCCTGGAAGCCCATGGCCATCTCGGTGCCAGCATGAGCCAGCACGGCGCCCGCCAGCTCGCCGAGGAGGGTCACCCTTACAACGCCATCCTCGGCCGCTACTACCCCGGGGCCTCCCTCGCCAGGTTGCGCGCCGGTGCGAGCTGAGCGCCTCTGGCAGATGGCCTTGGAGCGCAGCGCGACGGCACGCGCCTGCGCTGCACTGATCCCCCTGCAGACCAGGCTGGAATCGGC
>VGPQ01000425.1 GCA_016882555.1 Cyanobacteria bacterium M_surface_7_m2_040 | reverse complement strand
GCCGGCGGCAGCACCCTTGATTCTTCTGAAACCGCGCACGCCGCGGGCGCTCAGACCCACGCATCTGACTCCAACCTGTCAGACACGGTGGGCAAGCACTGCATTCTTGAGCTCTACGCCTGCAACCAGGACCGGCTCAACGACGAAGCTTTTCTCAGGGACGCCATCACCGAGGCAGCCAAACGGGCTGGCGCCACCCTGCTGCACCTGGTCACCCACCACTTCGAACCCCAGGGCGTGACCGGCCTGGCCCTGCTGGCCGAATCCCACATCTCGATCCACACCTGGCCCGAATCGGGCTATGCCGCCGTCGATGTGTTCACCTGCGGTGATCACACCATGCCGGAGAAGGCCTGCCAGGTGCTGATCGAGGAGCTGGAGGCCGGCGACCACAAGCTCACCAGCTTTCGCCGCGAAACCCCCTCGGCCATCGCCGCCGCTGATCGGGTGCCGGCGCTGGCGAGCTAACTCAGCCGCAGGGCCCGGTTGAGCTTGCCGCTCACCAGGCCCTCCAGATCCAGGCTCACAGCCGTGAAGCCCAGGCCGATGAAGCTGTGCACCAGGTCTCGCCTGAGCTGATCATCGGCGAGCTGGGGCAACAGCCGTGAGAGCTCCTGGGCGCCCAGTTCGATGCGTGCTGTGTCGCCCTGGCAGCGCACCCTGAGCTCACGCCAGCCCCGCTCCCGCATCCAGGCTTCAGCGGCGGCCACCCGCTCAAGCCGCGCCGCGGTGATCACCTCCCCATAGGGAAAGCGCGACGCCAGGCAGGGCTGGGCGGGCTTGTCCCACCAGGGGAGGCCCAGGGCCCGCGAGAGCTGGCGCACCCCGGCCTTGTCGATGCCGGCCTCGGCCAGGGGTGAGCGCACCCCGGCCTCGCGGGCTGCGGCGATGCCCGGTCGATGGTCGCCGAGATCATCGCGGTTGACTCCATCCACCACCGCCGCGCCGGCGGCCGCAGCCGCGATCGGGGTCAGCAGGCGGTGCAGCTCACGCTTGCAGGCATAGCAGCGCTCGGCCGGATTGCTGCTGTAGGCCGGATCTGCCAGCTCGGCGGTGGCAATCTCCTGCTGGCGCAGGCCGAGCCAGGCCGCCTGCTGGGCCGCTTCATGGCGCAGATGGGGTGCCAGCGCCGGCGACACGCCGGTGACCGCCAGCGCCGCATCGCCCAGCTGCTCGGCGGCCAGAGCGGCCACCAGGGCGCTGTCGACCCCACCGGAATAGGCCACCACAACGCGCTCCAGCTGGCGCAGCTGCCGCCGCACCTGCTCGAGCGCCAGGGCCAGGCGATCGGGCAAGGGCTCCAGCGTGGTGAGATGCATCGCCCAAACCTGACACCCTGCCGATCCTGGCAAGCCCAACCGGCGTTGGCAGCGGCGAGGCTCGGTAGCATCCGCCCATGAGCAGCACCCAGACGCCGCAACGGGGCACCGGCCGGGGGATCGGCATCCGCACGGCCGCCGGCAGCGATGAGCGCGCCCACGGCCAGCTGCATGTGTATGACGGCGAAGGCAAGGGCAAGAGCCAGGCGGCCCTGGGGGTGGTGCTGCGCACCATTGGCCTCGGCATCTGCGAGCAGAAGCGCACCCGCGTGCTGCTGCTGCGCTTCCTCAAGGGGCCGGGCCGCACCTACGACGAAGACGCCGCCATCGACGCCCTGCAGCAGGGCTTTCCGCATCTGATCGACCAGGTGCGCACCGGCCGCGGCGACTACTTCACAGCCGCCGAAGCCACCAAATTCGACCGCCAGGAAGCGCAGCGGGGCTGGGACATCGCCAAAGGCGCCATCGCCAGCAACCTGTACTCGGTGGTGGTGCTCGATGAGCTCAACCCTGTGCTCGACCTGGGCCTGCTCGATGCCGAGGAGGTCTGCCGCACCCTGGCCACCAAGCCAGGCGGTATGGAGGTGATCTGCACCGGCCGCGGCGCGCCGCGGCAACTGGTGCAACTCGCCGACCTGCACTCCGAGATGAGGGCCCACCAGGGCGAA
>VGPQ01000424.1 GCA_016882555.1 Cyanobacteria bacterium M_surface_7_m2_040 | reverse complement strand
CGGACCGTCTGGCTCGGACAAAACCACCCTGCTGACGATGCTGGGCGGCCTGCGGGCCGCGCAGAGTGGCAGCCTGCGGGTGCTGGGGCAGGAGCTGCTGCAGGCCGAACGGCCCACGCTCACAAGGCTGCGCCGGCAGGCGGGCTTCATCTTCCAGGCCCACAACTTGCTGCCCTATCTCACCGCCCTGGCCAATGTGCGCCTGGGGCTGGAGGTGCACGACCACTGGCTGGCCCAGGGCCGCGCCGCCATGGATCAACGCGCTGGCGAGGTGCTCAGCCAGCTGGGTCTGGCTGAGCGCAGCCAGTACTACCCCGACAAGCTCTCGGGCGGGCAGAAGCAGCGGGTGGCAATTGCACGTGCCCTGTCGGCTTCACCCAAACTGCTGCTGGCCGATGAACCCACCGCTGCCCTCGATCGCGACTCGGGGCGGGAGGTGGTGGCGCTGTTCAGACGCCTCGCCGATCAGCAGCGCTCAGCGATCGTGATGGTGACCCACGACAACAAGGTGCTCGACATTGCCGATCGCATCGTCAACCTCGATGGGGGCAGGCTGGTGGAGAGCGCCGTTTAACCAGAGCCTGTCACCACCGAGCCCGCTGAGTCAGCTCAGATCAGCAAGCCGCTGACGGGCCAGCTGCGCCTGGGCTTCGGCCTCAGCCAGGTTGGCGCGGCATTCGGCCACCACCTCAGGGGGCGCCTTGTCAGCAAAGTTGGGGTTGGCGAGTCGGCCGGCCAGGCCCTGGATCTCCTTGTCGGCCTTGGCGATGTCCTTGTCGAGGCGGGCGCGCAAAGCGTCGAGGTCCACCAGACCCTCGATCGGCAGCAGCACCTGCAGCGCACCGCTGACCCCGGCCAGGGCCCGCTGTGCCTCGCCGCTGCTGCGCTGGGCCTCGAGCTGCTGCGGGCTCAGCACCTCCACGCGCTCGGCGCGGGTGAGGGCGGTGATGTCGGGGGCCGCCTGCTGCAGCAAATCGGCCAGGTCTGCGCGAGCGGTGACAAAACAGACAGGGGCACCCTGGTTGGGTTTGAGCCCCACCACCGCCCGCAGGTTGCGCACCACGCGGATCGCCTCGATCAGCTCGGCAAACGACGACTCCAGCTCGTCATCCAGTGCACCACCATCAACCTCAGGCCATTGCTGCAGCGCCAGGAACGTCTCCTCGCGGGCACCGGTGAGGCCGTGCCAGAGCTCCTCGCTCAGGTGCGGCATCAGCGGGTGCAGCAGCAGCAACAGCTCGCCGAGCACCTTGGCGAGCACCTGCCGGGCGGTGCGCTGATCGGCCAGGGCCGCCTCAAGAGCCGCGCCACTGAGCTGGCCATCCACCTGCAGACGCCGCTTGATCAGCTCCACATACCAGTCGCACACCTCGTTCCAGGCGAACTCGTAGAGGCCCTTGGCGGCTTCGCCCAGGCCGTAGCTGCCGTAGCGCTCAGCGGTGTCGCAGTTGACGCGGGCCAAGCGCGACAGGATCCAACGGTCGGCCAATTGCAGGGCGGCCGGGTCAGGCTCGCCCAAACTGCCCGGGGTCTCGCCACCCAGGTTCATCAGCGCAAAACGGGTGACGTTCCAGAGCTTGTTGGCGAAGTTGCGCGAGGCCTCGACCGTAGCTGAGGTGTCGCTCTTGCGGTCGTAGTCGAGGCGGATGTCCTGCCCCGCACCGGCCACCTCGCGCACCAGGGCAAAGCGCAGCGCATCGGCGCCGTAGCGCTCGATCAGCAGCAACGGGTCGATGCCGTTGCCCGCCGACTTGCTCATCTTGCGGTTGTTCTCATCGCGCACCAAGCCGTGGATGTAGACGTCTTTGAAGGGAATCCACGCCGCCGGGTCGACATCCACCCCCTCACCGCCAACTCCGTGCTCAGGCATCAAGGCGCCGGCCATCATCGTCATCCGGGCCACCCAGAAAAAGATGATGTCGAAGCCCGTCACCAGCACGCTGGTGGGGTACCAGCGGGCCAGATCGGCCGCGTCGGCGTCGGGCCAGCCCAGGGTCGAA
>VGPQ01000423.1 GCA_016882555.1 Cyanobacteria bacterium M_surface_7_m2_040 | reverse complement strand
CCCTGGTCGCGGTGCCCTGACCGAATTGCTGCTCAACTCTCCGGTGGCTGCGGTACAAGCCGTCGAGCTCGACCGCGATCTGGTGGCGGGGCTCAGCGAACGCTTCGCCCATGATCCACGCTTTTCTCTGCTCAGCGGCGACGTGCTGCGCGTGCCGCTGCCGGCGGCCACCAAGGTGGTGGCCAACATCCCTTACAACATCACTGGGCCGCTGCTGGAACGGTTGGTGGGCCGTCTGGATCGTCCGGTGCGGGAGCCCTACCAACGGCTGGTGTTGCTGCTGCAGCGCGAGGTGGCCGAACGCATCCGGGCTCTGCCTGGCAGCAGCTGCTATTCGGCCCTGAGTGTGCGCCTGCAACTGTTGGGTCGAGCCTCGAAGGTGTGTGCTGTGCCGGCCCGCTGTTTCGACCCGCCGCCACGGGTGGAGTCGGAGGTGATCCGCTACGACCCCCTGCCTGCGGCCGAGCGGCTAGACCCATCCCAGGCTCAGCAGCTTGAGCAGTTGCTCAAGGTCAGCTTTCTGGCCCGCCGCAAGATGTTGCGCAACAGCCTGGCCCCTCTGCTGCCGCTGGCTGAGCTGGAGCCCCTGGCCCAGCGGGCGGGCATCAACCTGGCCCAGCGTCCCCAGGAGATCGCGCCGGCGGCCTGGGTGGCTTTGGCGAAGGGCTTGAATCAGCGCAGTGCCATGCCCCGGGAGAGCGAGTGATGGCCACGATCACGGTCACAGCTCCGGCCAAAATCAACCTCCACCTCGAAGTGCTGGGTCAGCGTCCTGACGGGTTCCATGAGCTGGCCATGGTCATGCAGACCATTGACCTGGTCGATGTGTTGGAGCTGTCTCCGACAGCCGATGCGAGCCTAGAGCTCAGCTGCGATCAGCCTGAGCTGCCCACCGACGGCAGCAACCTGATCGTCAAAGCCGGCGCACTGCTCCGCGAGCGCAGTGGCCTGCCTGAGCTCGGGGCGCGCATGCACCTGCGCAAGCGCATTCCCATCGGCGCCGGTCTGGCTGGTGGATCCAGCAACGGTGGGGCAGCGCTGGTGGGGCTCAATGCCCTCTGGGGACTGGGTCACACCCCAGAGGCACTTGTGGCGATGGCGGCTGAGCTGGGCTCCGATATGCCGTTCTGCCTTGCGGGCGGCTGCCAACTCTGTTTCGGTCGCGGCGAGGTGTTGGAGCCGATCACCGCCTCGCCCCCGCCGAGCTTGGGGGTGTTGCTGGTCAAACATCCGCAGTCCAGTGTGAGTACGCCGTGGGCCTATGGCCGCTGCCAGGCGCTGCGGAGCGATCGCTACCTCAGCTCTGAGCTTGAGTTTGAGCAACGACGCACCGCCCTGCGGCAGGGTCCCCTGCTGGAGGCGCTGAGCCGGGGGGGCCAGCAAACGGTGGCCTGGCCTCCCCTGCGCAACGACCTCCAGTTGGTGGTCGAGCCGGAGTTGCCAGTGGTGCAGCAGGGTCTGGCCCTGCTGCGGCAGCTGCCTGATGCCCTGGCGGTGGCGATGAGCGGTTCAGGCCCCAGCCTCTATGCCCTGTTCAAAGACCGTCAAGGGGCCGCGCAGGCCGAGCAGGTGCTGGCCGATGCCTTCGAGCAATCAGGGTTTGATTGCTGGGTCTGCACCACCACCAGCTGCGGTGTCAGCGTTGTGCCATGACCGACATGTCCCCGAGCCCAACAACCCCAGGCGCCGCAGGAGCGCGGCCAGAGCCTGCACCGCGCAAGGGGCCGCTGAGTTTTCTCTCCGGAGCGCTCACCGCTGCCCTGCTGGCCTGGCTGAGTTATGGCCTCAGCTTGCGGATGGTGCAGTACTACGCCCTGCACCCCCCCCACTACAGCGCCCGCATCGCCCAGAGCATCGCCACGGCGCTGAAAACCCTGATCGTGGGCATGGCTTTTCTGGCCACCTTCAGCTTTGCCTTCATCGGCCTCGGCCTGCTGCTCGTGTTTGTGCGCAGCCTGGTGGCTCCTGGGTCGTCGCCAGATGCTGCCGTTGTTGACACCG
>VGPQ01000422.1 GCA_016882555.1 Cyanobacteria bacterium M_surface_7_m2_040 | reverse complement strand
TCAAAGAAGTGGCCGCTGCAAATACAGCCCCAAATGCCACCAACATCAACATCGCGAAGATCATTTCAACCAAGGTCATGCCCTGCTGCCGCTGATCAACCGCAATTGCGTCAGAAGCCAGCCAGTGGGGTGCGGCACGCCTCATTGTTGGGGCATTGCCTCCAGATCAGCCTGCAACAAACCCCGACTGGTTGAATCACCCCAACCCGCGGATTGCAAGAGTTCGCGCTCGAAAGAATTAAGGGGATAGCGCCCGGCGGAGCCTATTGCCTGCTGAGCCACCTGAATAGCCAACACCAAACCTGTGGTGATAGCCACCATGATCACAGCCCCGATAATTCCATCAGTCATAGCCAGACCCTCGATTAATTCCGCTCAAAGGCACAATCCACATCACCCCCTTGAATCAGGCAGGAATAGAGGCGGTAGCCCGTGGCGCCGGCCGGGGCTGGAGCAATCACAACCCGATGGGCTGCATTGGCCAATGCACAAGCACCTGCTAGCCGAGCATGACCGCTGGACGATACCAGTCCCGGCCCATAACCAGAAAGGTTGGGGTACGTTGACGAAACTGCAATCGTTTGCATGATCTTGCCGCACAGTGTTGATCCGGAACCCCAGCTTGAATCCATGGTTTGAATGAGCCTTAGAAACTGCTGATCATTCGACTGCCACGGCGACTTCACATAGCTGTCTTGCGGAGGCTTGGAGGCGATCTGTTGTTGTGTTAAGCCCATCGCGACCTGAAACATCGCCATGACGGCCGTCAGCATGGCGATACCCAGACCGGCATAGAGATAGGTCATACATCCCCAGACTAGGCTTCGGTACTAAGTCTAGGGCGTATAACCAAGACAGGCACTTCACCACACCCGTGTCCCAGCTGCAGCGCGCCCACAGCCAACTCGCCAGGGTGTTGCTGGGAAAAGAGCAGCAGATCCAACTGGCGCTCACCTGCCTGCTGGCCGGAGGACATTTGCTGCTGGAGGACCTGCCCGGCATGGGCAAAACCACCCTCGCTGAAGCCCTGGCCCGCTGCTTTGGGCTGCAGTTCCACCGGCTGCATTTCACCAATGACCTCCTGCCCGCAGACCTCACGGGCGTTTCGGTGCTGGATCCCGCCAGTGGACGGTTCCGCTTCCAACCCGGCCCCCTGTTTTGCCAGGTGGTGTTGGCCGACGAAATCAACCGGGCCAGCCCCCGGACCCAAAGCGCCCTGTTGGAGTGCATGGCCAGCGGCAGGGTGAGCGTGGAAGGTACCAGCCACGAACTGCCGAAGCCCTTTGTGGTGATCGCCAGCCAGAACGGGCTCGACCAAAGCGGTACGTCTCCCTTACCGGAATCGCAGCTGGATCGTTTTCTGATGCGGCTCTCCCTGGGGTTTCCGAATCGTCAAGCGGAGGCGGCCATGCTGGGCGGGCAGCACGCCCCCCTCGAGCAGCTGCAAACCGGGCTGACACCTGAGGATCTTCAAGCTGCGCAACAGGCCGTGCGCACCATCCACACCAGCGATGCCCTGATTGGTTATGTGATGGATTTGGTGGAGGCCAGCCGGAGGGCGGGCACGGGATTGAGCCCGCGAGCCTCCCAGGCGCTGATCACGGCGGCCAAGGCCTGGGCCCACCTGGGGGGGCGCAGCATGGTGACGCCTGACGATGTGCAGTCCGTGTTTCCGGCGGTGGCAGAGCATCGCCTTGATGGTGGCCATCGCCGGCCGATCCCGATCAGCAGCGCTTTGCTGGAGCAGGTGGATGGGATTCGCTGAGTGGTGGCAGGGCCTGCAACGGCGCCTGAGTCGCCGGAGCCCACACCTGCAGCTGGGGCACCGCAACCTCTACATCTTTCTCAGCCGTTTTGGTGCGCTCTGGCTGATCAGCGCGGCGGTGCTTTATCTACTGGGCACCCAGGCCAAGAGCAACACATCCGTGCTGCTGGCCTTCCTGATGCTGAGCCTGCTAGGGCTCAGCCTGTTCCTCACCCACCTCAATCTCCAAGGTTTGGAGCTCAA
>VGPQ01000421.1 GCA_016882555.1 Cyanobacteria bacterium M_surface_7_m2_040 | reverse complement strand
AACGGGCTGTCAACAGCCGCGAAGCCGGATAGCGTCGGTGTGCCATTGCTTTTGGGCGCGATGCCGTTGGCCGCAGATCCCTTTGTCGCCAGTCCTGAACAGCAATGGCAGCGGTTCTGCGACCTGCTCTGGTTTGATGCCGAGTTGGAATTCTGGCTTGATCTGAGCCGAATGGCGCTCGGTCCGGCAGACCTGGATCAGCTGCGACCGCGGTTCGCTGCCGCCTTTGAGGCGATGGCCAAGCTGGAATCCGGTGCGATCGCCAATGCCGACGAGCAACGCATGGTCGGTCATTACTGGTTGCGCTCTCCCCAATTGGCTCCGGATGCGGCGACCACGGCGCACATCAGCGCTGAAGTCGATCGCATTGAACGGTTTTCCCAGTCGGTGCTGAGCGGCAGTTTGCGGGCTCCCTCCGGGCAACCCTTCAGCGATGTCTTGTGGATTGGCATCGGCGGCTCCGGCCTGGGCCCGCTGCTGATGGTGCGGGCGCTGCAGGCTCAGGGCCGAGGGCTGCCCTTCCATTTCTTCGACAACGTCGACCCTCAGGGCATGAGCCGCACCCTGGCGGGCCTTGCCGATCGCTTGGCCACGACCCTGGTGGTCGTGGTGAGCAAGTCGGGTGGTACGCCAGAGCCACGCATCGGCATGGAGCAGGCCCGGGCTCGGCTAGAGGCCCATGGCTGTTCATGGAGCGGCCAGGCGGTGGCCGTCACCATGGCGGGCAGTCACCTCGACCAGCTGGCTGAGAGCCAAGGGTGGCTGGAGCGCTTCGATCTGCCCGACTGGGTTGGCGGTCGCACCAGCATCCTGGGGGCGGTTGGCCTCGTGCCAGGTGCCTTGATCGGCGCCGACATCCGCGCCTTTCTCGAAGGAGCTGCGGCAATGGACCGCTGCACGCGGGTCGGCAGCCTCGAGGGCAATCCCGCCGCTCTGCTGGCAGCGGGGTGGTACGTGGCGGGCCATGGGCGAGGCCAGCGCGACATGGTCGTGCTCCCCTATCGCGATCAGCTCGAGGTCTTCAGCCGGTACCTGCAACAGCTGGTGATGGAAAGCCTCGGTAAGAAACTTGATCGCAGCGGCGAGGTGGTGCATCAGGGCATCGCCGTTTATGGCAACAAGGGATCCACCGACCAGCACGCCTACGTGCAGCAGTTGCGCGATGGCATCGACAACTTCTTTGTCACCTTCATTGAGGTCCTTGAGGATCCCTCTGACATCGGCGCTGTGGAGGGTGAAAATCCAGCCGATTTCCTCGAGGGATTCCTGCAGGGCACACGCACGGCGCTGATGGAGGGCGGTCGCCAGAGCCTCACGATCACCATGCGGCGCTTCAACGAACGCAGCCTGGGGGCGCTGATCGCCCTGTTTGAGAGGGCGGTGGGCCTCTATGGCGAACTGGTCAACATCAATGCCTACCACCAACCAGGTGTGGAAGCCGGCAAGAAGGCCGCCGCGGCGATCCTGGCGCTCCAGGAGCATGTTGAGGCTGCCCTCGCCGATGGCCAGGCCCGCACCGTCGTGGAGCTGCAGCAGCAGCTTGGTGGGTCTGCCCCCAACTCGCCGGAGCCGCTGTTCTGGATCCTGCGTCACCTTTGCGCCAACAACCGCGGCTACTCCGCCCAGGGCGACTGGGGCCAGCCAGCCCAGCTGCGCTTCCAACGCCTCTAGCTCAGGGCAGGGTCCAGGGGTAGCGCCGCAGGTGCTCGGCCACGGGGATGCGCGTGGCATTGACCATGCCGGCTGGCAGCCAGACATCGCCAGCGCTCGTGAGCAGGTGCACCTGCCACTGATACAGGCCCCTGTAGGCGCGCGGGTCGTCGCGCAGCAGCGCGGCGTATTGCAACACAGCGGTGCCGTAGTGGTCGCTGTTGTTGTAGCCCCAGAGTCCACGGCGGATGTTGCGCAGGCCTCCGCGACGCACCAGGTAGCGGGCCGCTGCTTGGATCGCGTCATGGGGATTGTTGATGCTGCCCTGGCCTATGCCACGCTCGGCCCCGGTGCTCGGC
>VGPQ01000420.1 GCA_016882555.1 Cyanobacteria bacterium M_surface_7_m2_040 | reverse complement strand
CTGGCCCCTGGAGCGCTACTACGACCCCACCCCTGGCACGCCGGGCAAGATGCACTGCCGCCACGGCGGCTTTCTGGCCGAGATCGATCAGTTCGATCCCGCCAGCTTTGGGCTCTCGCCCAAAGAGGCCGCCGCCATGGATCCCCAGCATCGGTTGCTGCTCGAGGTAGCGGCCGAAGCGCTCGAGGCTGCGGCGCTGGCCCCCTCGCAGTTGCGGGGCACCCGGGCGGGGGTCTATCTGGGTCTGTGCACTGGCGATTACGCCTGGCGCCAGCTGCGCGATGGCGCCGCCGATGAGCGCTTCGACATGTATTTCGCCACCGGCACCAGCTTTTCGATGGCGCCGGGGCGGCTGGCCTATGCCCTGGGGCTGCAGGGGCCGGCCCTGGCGGTGGATACGGCCTGCAGCAGCTCGCTGGTGGCCGTCGATCTGGCGGTGCGCAGCCTGCGGGATCGGGTCACCGATCTGGCCCTGGCCGGCGGCGTGAGCCTGCTGCTCAGCCCGGTCAACAGCCTCTGCTTCGCCAAGAGCGGCATGATGGCCAGCGATGGCCACTGCAAAACCTTCGATGCCGCGGCCGATGGCTACGTGCGCGGCGAAGGCTGTGGGGTGGTGGCGCTCAAGCGGCTGGCCGATGCCGTGTCGGCGGGTGATCCGATCTGGGCGGTGTTGCGTGGCAGCGGCGTCAACCAGGACGGCGCCAGCGCCGGCCTCACGGTGCCCAATGGCGAGGCCCAGGCCCAGCTGATCCGCACCACCCTTGAGCAGGCCCAGCTCGACGGCGACGGCGTCGACGTGCTCGAGGCCCACGGCACCGGCACACCGCTCGGGGATCCAATCGAGCTCAAGGCCCTGGCCCCCATCTATGGCCGCGCCGGCCGCGGCGCGCCGCTGCTGCTGGGGTCGGTCAAGACCAACCTGGGGCACCTGGAGGGTGCGGCTGGCATCGCCGGGCTGATCAAGGCCGTGCTGATGGTGCAGCGGGGCCAGGTGCCGCCGCACCTACACCTGCGCCAGCCCACCCCCTTCGTGCCCTGGGATCAGTGGGCGATGACGATCCCCACCGCCCTCACCCCCTGGCCCCAGAGCGGGCGGCCGCGGCGCGCGGCGGTGAGCTCGTTTGGCTTCAGCGGCACCAACGCCCACGTGATCGTGGAGCAGGCCCCGGCCGAAGCGGCCCTGCCCTGGCCGGCCCCCCACAGCGGTGACTGGCTGCTGCTCTCGGCCCGCACGCCCGAATCCCTGGAGCAGCTGGCCGCCACCACGGCCGGCTGGCTCGAGCAGCAGAGAGAGCCAGCTTGGGCAGCGATTTGCGCCAGCAGCCGCGCCTCGCGCAGCAGCGGTCGTTGCCGCCTGGCGTTGCAGGCGGAATCCCCCCGCGCTGCGGCAGCAGCTCTGCGCTGCGGCGAGGGCGATCGCGGTGAGGCCGCGGTGCAGGAACCACGCCTGGCCTGGGAGCTGGACGACGGGGCCCAGCCGGAGTCTTCCAAGCAGGCGCTGCAGGCCTGGGCCGCCCTGGGCGTGGTGCCCACGGCGTTGGTGCATGGTCCTGCGGCGCCCAGCTGGCTGGGCGCGCTGGTGGGCAACCCGCCGCAGCTGCGACTGGCGCCCAGCCTGCAGGCGCTCGAAGAGCACGGCTACGCCCTCAGCCTGCCGCTGGAGGCCCCCAGCCTGGGTCAGGCCGTGCAGCTGTGGCTGGCAGGGGCCTCACCACGTTGGAGTGGTTTTGAACCGCCCGCGCCCTGGCCGCGCCAGGTGCTGCCTACCACCCCGCTGGCCCGCAGCCGCTGCTGGGTGGAGGAAGACGACGCGGGTCGCCTCCCCTCGCCCTTCGATCTGGAGCGCCGCTGGCAGCCGCTGGAAGGCCCGGCAGCAGAGCCGTTTGCCGGCGAGCTGCTGCGGGTGAGCAGCGCCGAGCTGGCGGCTGCTCCTGCCCTCGATGACGCCTTCTGGCAGGGATGGCTGCCGCGGTTGCAGCAGGCCCTGCAGACCGCTGGACCCGTGCACTGG
>VGPQ01000419.1 GCA_016882555.1 Cyanobacteria bacterium M_surface_7_m2_040 | reverse complement strand
CGCCTTTGCGGTGCGCGGACTGCAGGTGGCCCAGCTGCTGCTCACCCGCGGTGATCTGGCCTCGCGCCGCCGCTACCAGAACGCCAGCCGCACCCTGGAGCAGCTGCTGGCCTGGGGTGTGGTGCCAGTGGTCAACGAAAACGACACCCTGGCCACCGACGAGCTGCGCTTCGGCGACAACGACACCCTCTCGGCCCTGGTGGCGGTGGCCGCCCGCGCTGAGGAACTGATCCTGCTCACCGATGTGGACCGGCTCTACTCCGGTGACCCTCGCCACAATCCCGATGCGCAACCGATTGCCGAAGTGCGCGACCTGGCTGAGCTCAACAGCCTGAGCGCCGTGGCCACGGGCGGCGGCCAATGGGGCACCGGCGGCATGACCACCAAGCTCGCGGCGGCCCGCATCGCCACCGCCAGTGGCATTCGGGTGCGGCTGGCCGATGGGCGAGATCCAGCGGTGCTGGAGGCCCTGCTGTCGCCCACCGGCACCGCTGTGGAGCGTCCCGGCACGGTGTTTCACGCCGCCGCCCAGCCCCTGCCCAACCGCAAGGGCTGGCTGGCCCATGCCCTGGTGCCCCGGGGCGATCTGCACCTTGATGGCGGGGCCGAGCGGGCATTGGTGCAGCGCGGGGCTTCGCTGCTTGCGGTGGGAATCGCGGCCATTGAGGGGCGCTTCGCCCGCAACGACGCCGTGCGTCTGCTCAGTAGTGATGGTCGCGAACTGGGGCGTGGCATCTGCCAGCTCAGCAGCGATGAGCTGGCCCCCCTGCTGGGTCAGAGCGGGGTCGAGGTGGTGCACCGCGACCAACTGGTGCTCACCGGCGGCTGAAACGGGTTCAACAACCGCCCTACGATCGGCGCAGCCAGTTTCCGGGCATGCGTTTCAGCACCCTGCTCAGCCACCTCAGCGAGGTGACTGAGGCCAGTTCGCGGCATCTGGCCGATGATCCCGAGCTCGCCGGCGCCAATGCTCTGGACCAGGCCCAGGCCGGGCAGATCAGTTTTCTGGAGCCGGGCAATGCCCTGGCGGCCGCCCTGGGGGCGACCGCGGCCAGTGCCGTGCTGATCCCTGCCCGCGGCGATGACGCCGCTGCCCTGCAGCAGCAAGCCAGCGCGCGGGGCCTGGCCTGGGTGGCCCTGGCTGATCCACGCCTGGGCTTTGCCGAAGCGCTCGATGCGCTCCACCCACGCGCCCCGAAGCCGCCCGGCATCCATGCCAGCGCCGTGATCGACCCCACAGCCCAGCTGGCAGCCGACGTTCATGTCGGCGCCCATGTGGTGATCGGCGCCGGCGTGCAGCTCGCCAGTGGCTGCATCATTCATGCCAACGCCACCCTCTACGACGACGTGCTGCTGGCCGAGGGCTGTGAAGTCCACAGCGGCGCCGTGCTGCACCCCGGCTCGCGCCTGGGCCGCGGCTGCGTGGTGCACTCCAATGCCGTGATCGGCAGCGAGGGCTTCGGCTTTGTGCCCACCGCCGGCGGCTGGCGCAAGATGCCCCAGACCGGTGAGGTGATCCTCGAGGACGGCGTCGAGGTGGGCTGCGGCAGCACCATCGATCGGCCCTCGGTGGGCCAGACCCGCATCGGCGCCGGCACCAAGATCGACAACCTGGTGCACATCGGCCATGGCGTGGTCACGGGCAAGGGCTGCGCCCTGGCGGCCCAGGTAGGCATCGCCGGTGGGGCCCGCCTGGGCAACGGCGTGATCCTGGCGGGCCAGGTGGGCCTGGCCAACAAGGCGGTGATGGGCGATCGCGCCATTGCGTCCTCCAAATCGGGTGTGCATGGCGAAGTGGCCGCCGGCGAGGTGGTGAGCGGTTATCCCGCCATCCCCAACCGCCTCTGGCTGCGCTGCTCGGCCGCCTTCAACAAGCTGCCTGAACTGGCCAAAGCCGTGCGCCAGCTCGACAAACGCAGCCAGCCCTGAGGCGGCAGCCGCGTAGCCTCGCGCCAACGCCCCTGTTCAGCCCATGCCCGCGGGCGTCGCAACACGCCCTGCGGACTCTGTTGTCT
>VGPQ01000418.1 GCA_016882555.1 Cyanobacteria bacterium M_surface_7_m2_040 | reverse complement strand
GGCCACCCATCTGTGGAGCAGGCTGCAGGGGGTGCTCGATCGCCTCTACCTCAAGAAGCACCTGGTGGAGCGCCAGGTCTACGTCAAGAATCCGATGGGGATCGCGGCCGTGGGTCACCAGGCCGGCACCTGCCGCTTCGGCACCGACCCGGCCACCTCGGTGCTCGATGTCAACTGCAAGGCCCACGAGCTTGACAACCTCTATGTGGTCGACACCAGCTTCTTCCCCAGCATCGGGGCCGTGAACCCTTCGCTCACCGCGATTGCCAATGCGATCCGGGTGGGGCATCACCTGCGCGAGCGCCTGGGGCGCTGATGTCGGCATGACCCCTCCGGCTCACTGCCTTGTCGCGCAGCGCCACCAGCGGCAGCACGATGAAGCCCCAGTAGACGAGTTCACCCACCGGCTCGGTGTTCACGAAGTTGTGCCAGCCGCTGTGCAGATTGCTGATGTCGTAGAGCAGTCGGCCCGTGCTGTGTACGGCCGGTTGCACCGCCGGTGGGTCGAGCAGCACCGGCAGGTAGAAGGCGATGCCCAGCACGGTGGCCACCACCGCCACCCATTTGAGGCGATGCTGAAGCCCCTTGGACTCGGTGCTGCGGGCGATCGACCAGGCGCTCCAGGGGATCCAGATCATCCAGAAGCAGTAGGCGAAGAACAGAAACCCGAGGGAGGCCAGGCTGGTGAGCGGCTCGATCTTGCCCTTGTCGATGCCGGTCCAGACGAGGCTCTCCACGAACTGCTGCACCCCGAAGAAGAAGGGCGTCAAGGCCAGGGGCAGATAGTCGCGCTGGCCGGTCTGTTTGGTGATGTGGGCGCTGTAGAGGCCCAGTGGCATCAGAACGGCTGATGCGGTGAAGCTGGCTTAGGCAGAAAAGCACATAAGGAGGGTGCTTCAGGTGTCTGTTGTCATGCTGCACATCCGCGCTCGATGCGGCAACAGCCCTGACCCGCCCACCGTGTAACGGTTCAATAGAGGTTCAAGGCTGAAGCAGGGATTCGGCCAGGATCGAGGCGGGTTTCGTCGCCGTGATCAGGGCAGGATGGGTGGGTGCCGGCAGGGCCTGAACCGGACCCACCGGCAGCACCCCCAGCCAACTGGGGATCACCATCAGATCGAGCCGGCAGTAGAAACTGCGGCAGTCGATCGAAGCCAACCGCTGGGGATGGCGGTGATGGTCGTCGGCGAGTTGCCGGATGAAGCGGCTGCCGAGTTTCATGTCGGCGATGCTGGGCAACAGGGCTCTGGGCACCAGCTGGGCCGCGAGGGTGCCCCGCTGGGGGCTGCCCACGCACACAAAGCGGCGCGTGCGCCGGTAGCCCCCATGCTGCTGAATCCAGGCCCGTGCCAGCAGCCCGCCCATCGAAAACCCCAGGAGATCCACCGTCTCACCTGGGCCGAAGGCGTCAACGATCTGGCTGTTGAGGCGCTCCGTCAACGTCTCCAATGGCACCTGGCCCAGGCCGTGCTGCAGATGGGGAATCAGCAGCGGATCGCGACGGCCATCGAGCTGCTCCACCAGCCGGCGAAACAACCTTGGTGTGTCCCACAGCCCGTGGATCAGCACCAGCGGGGGATGGCTCATCCAGCCAGCAGGCTTTTCAGCAGGTCCGCGATCAGCAGGTTGTCGAGGGACCACAGGCCGCCGCCGCAGGTCGCCAGCACGGCGCACATGACGACGTACATGGCGGCCTTCTCCCAGCTGGGCGGCTCACCCACACCCATGGGGCCGGCGTAATCGCCCTCGGGAATCTGGTAGGGATCGGGGGCGATGAAGGGGAATCCGGAGATGATCTCCAGCACCATCGCGTAGCCCATCGACACGGCGATCGCCAGCGCGGCCAGGGGGGTCAGCAGCCCCGGCAGCAGGGCGATGCCGGCGCCCCACATCGAGAAGGCCGAGAGAAAGCACAGCCACTGCGGGGTCTTCAGGGCTGTCGACCAGGTCTTGAGGTTGCGCAGCTTGGGCCAGCCGTGGCGGATGAAGGCGATGCCCAGAAACACCCGCAGCACAAATAGCATC
>VGPQ01000417.1 GCA_016882555.1 Cyanobacteria bacterium M_surface_7_m2_040 | reverse complement strand
AGCGAGGCCGCCCTGGTGGGCGGCGTGCAGGCGCTGATTCACCCCGGCATCCAGAGCAGCTTCTGCAAGGCGGGGCTGCTGGCCCCCGATGGCCGCTGCAAGAGCTTTGACGCCGCCGCCAACGGCTACGTGCGCAGCGAGGGGGCGGGGGCGGTGCTGCTCAAGCCGCTGTCGGCGGCGCAGGCCGATGGCGACCCGATCGTGGCGCTGATCCACGGCACGGCCGTCAATTCCGACGGCCGCAGCAACGGCATGGTGGCCCCCAACCTGCGGGCCCAGGTGGCCTGCGTGCGAGCGGCGTTTGAGCGGGCGGGCATCGACCCGGCCGCCACGCAATACGTCGAGGCCCATGGCACCGGCACCCGCCAAGGCGACCCCATCGAGCTGCGCGCCCTGGGCACCGTGCTGGGCGAGGGCCGCGCCGACGATCACCCCTGCCGGGTGGGCTCGGTCAAGACCAACCTGGGCCACAGCGAAACTGCCGCGGGCATCACCGGCCTGATCAAGGCGGCGCTGTGCATTCAGCACCGCCAGCTGCCCGCCAGCCTCAACTACCGCACCCCCAACCCGGCGATCGACTTTGCGGGTCTCAAGCTGCAGGTGCAGACCGAGCTCGAGCCCTTCCCCCGGGCCGATGAACCAGCCGTGGTGGGGGTGAGTTCGTTTGGTTTCGGCGGCACCAATGCCCATGTGGTGCTGTCGGAGGCCCCCAAGCCGCCGCCGCCGCCCCGCTACGGCCAGCGCATGCCGCAGCAGCTGCTGTGCGTGTCGGCCCGCACCGAGGAGGCCCTGCGCCAACAGGCGGCCCAACTGGCCGAGCTGCTGCGGGCCAAACCCAACCTGGCGCTCAGCGACCTGTGCGCCAGCGCCAATGCCCGCCGCACCCACTTTGTGCGGCGGCTGGTGTGCCTGGGCGCCGACCGGGCAGCCCTGCTGAGCCAGCTGCAGGCTTGCGCCACGGGCGGCAGCGCCGCCGCCGAAGCGGCAGGGGCCGTGGCCGGTCAGGCCTCGCGCCGCCCCGGCAAATTGGTGTTTCTGTTTACCGGCCAGGGCTCCCAGGCCCTGGGCATGGCGCGGGGGCTGCATGAGCAGCACCCGGTGTTCCGCGAGGCCTTCGAGCGGGCTACGGCCCTGCTGGATCCCTTGCTGGAGCAGCCGTTGGCCAGTGTGCTGTTCCCGGCCGAAGGCGCCGAGGAACAGGCCGCCACCCTGCTCAACCAGACCGCCTTGACCCAGCCGGCCCTGTTTGTGGTGGGCTATGCCCTGGCCCAGCTGTGGAAGAGCTGGGGCCTCAAGCCCGATCTGCTGATGGGCCACAGCGTCGGCGAGATCGTCGCCGCCCATCTGGCCGGTGTCTTTTCGCTGGAGGACGCCATCAAGCTGGTGGCCGCCCGCGGCAGGCTGATGCAGGCCCTGCCCAAGGGCGGCGGCATGGTGGCGCTGATCGCCCCGGCCCAGCAGGTGCAGGAGCTGATCGAGGCGGAGGGCAGTGGCTCCAAAGCGGCAGCCGGCTTGGCGATCGCCGCCTACAACGGCCCCGCCAACACGGTGGTGTCGGGCCCGCAAAAGGCGCTCGATGCCCTGGTGAAGGTGGCCCAAAGCGCCGGCATCGCCTGCCACCCGCTGGCGGTGTCGCATGCGTTCCACTCGCCGGCGATGGCGCCAATGCTCCAAGACTTTGAGCAGGTGCTGCGCCAAATCCGCTTTTCGCCCCCCAGCCGCCCGCTGGTGAGCAACGTCAGTGGCGAGCTGGCCGGCCCCGAGATCGCCCAGAGCGACTACTGGTGCGACCACGTGCTGTCGCCGGTGCGCTTCGCCCAGGGCATGGCCACCCTGGCGGCCCAGGGTGCGGTCACCTTTGTGGAGCTGGGCGCCAAACCCACCCTGATCGGCATGGGCCGTCAGTGCCTGGAGGGCCCCTACGCCTGGTGGCCCAGCCTGCGCCCGGGTCTCGACGATTGGCAGGTGATCCTGCGCAGCCTCTCTGAGCTGCACCGCAGCGGTTGCAGCATTGATTGGCAGGGT
>VGPQ01000416.1 GCA_016882555.1 Cyanobacteria bacterium M_surface_7_m2_040 | reverse complement strand
AGCCCGATGACCTGAATCTGATCCTCCCTTCAGGGGTTGGCCGCAGCCTGCCGGCCCAGGAGTTGTTGATCGCCCGCCAGGGCTTGATGCGAACCCTGGTGATCGAGCCTGGCCCGCCCACCGTGGAGCGCTGGGCCATGGAGTCGATGGTTGGGCCCTCAGCCGAGGCGCTGGCGCGACGCCAGGCCTGGCTCGCCCTGCAGCCATGAGGGCCCGCTGGCGCCCAGCCTGGCTCGCGGTGACGGCCCTGGGGCTCGTCGCCAGCGGCTGGTGGCTGGCCTCCTTTCAGCGCTCCGCCGGCCTGTCGTCAGATCTGCTGGGACAACTGTTTGCGCTCGATGTGCCGGCAGGCAGCACCCGCAACGCCACGCTTGCGGGCTCGGCACCAGCGGCTCCGGCCCGGGATCGCTGGCGCACGCCGCTGCGCCGCAGCTGTGTCGCCGCGGATCCAGCCCTGCAGGGGCGCTTGCAGCAGCGCCTGCAACGGCTGCAGTCGGCCCACCCCACCATCGCCATCGACCCCAGCAACCATGGCGAGCGTTTTCGGCGCGATGCCTATGGCCAGCCGCTCGACCCCACCCCCAGCCTGGTGGTGCTGCACGAAACCGTGTACGGCATCGGTTCGGCGATCAACACGTTTGTGACGCCCCATCCCAACGATGAGGATCAGGTCAGCTACCACGCCCTGATCGGCCTCGATGGTGCCGTGGTTCAAGTGCTGGACCCGCTAAGGCGAGCCTTTGGCGCCGGCAATTCGGCGTTCAATGGCGAATGGGTTGTGACCAACCCCTCCTTCAGGGGATCCGTCAACAACTTCGCCCTGCACGTGAGCCTCGAAACACCTCTGGATGGGGAGGATGATGAGGCGTCTCACAGCGGTTACACCGCCGCCCAGTACGACGCCCTGGCGGCGCTGCTGAACGTCTGGATGACGCGCTTTCCGATCCCCTACGAGCGCATCACAACCCACGCCCATGTCGATCTGGGTGGTGAACGGGCCGATCCCCGCAGCTTCGACTGGCAGGCCCTGCAGATCCGCATGGCTGCCCTTGGGCTGCTGTGCCGCTGAGGCCGATCTCAGGCGATTTGCGGGTCAGATCAGCGGCGTGGTCGCCAGCTTGCGCTTCCCGTACACCAGCGCATGCAGCTCAGGGTCCTGCATGTAGCGCAGGATGCGACGTGGGTAGTCGAGCTTGCCGTTGTGCAGGTAGGCCAGCACAGCCAGTGATTTGGCTTCACGGGCGCTGCGGCTGGCGATCAGGGGGGGTTGACGGCTGTAGCCGAGATCGCGGCTGAGCCGCGCAAATTTGCCCACCAGCAAAGCGACGTTGCGTTCCGGATCCAGCAGTTGCTCGCGGGCCGCCTGCAGCTCCTCAGGGGTGGCGTTGGGGCTGAGCAAGCCTTGATGCACCATTTCTCCAAGCCCCAGCTGGGCTGGCCCGAGGGTGCTGAACAGGCCTGAATGGGCGACCAATGGAGCACTCTCGCCGGGTTTGGCGTGCTGCAGCTCGTCAAACAGCACGGCCATCACCAGCATCGGATTGATGCGCTGTCGGCGGCTCTCGCGCAGCACCATCGGGCGCAGGTCTTCCAGGCGGTTGTAGGTCACCGCACGCAGGGGTTCCAGTTGATCGAGACCGGAGGTGAACAGCTGGGCCACAGGGGTTTGCGGACCGTGGACACCAAAGCGCTGGTGCAGCTGCCTCAACTCCGCGGCCGAAAACTCCAGGGGATCCGCCCCCGAACTTGCATCAGCCCGGGAGATGCTCCCCACCAGGCCGGGATCGGTCAGCGGTGGGGGGGTGATCGAGCGGGGCAACAGCTGGGACGAGCCCAGAAGCACAAGACTCAACGCCCAGAAACATTTGCGCGTGTGCAGCGGCCGGGTGGCCTGCCCGCCGACCGCTGACCCCAGCCTCTGGCGGTGTCGAACCGTTGGCAGCCGATCCTGCACCCGATCTTGCGCTCTGAACCTGCGTGAATTTATGACAATTTTTTCAACATTGTCTCCGTCGGGTGCGCTTTGGCTG
>VGPQ01000415.1 GCA_016882555.1 Cyanobacteria bacterium M_surface_7_m2_040 | reverse complement strand
GGGAGGCACGTCCATGTCCATCACCACTGCCAAGCAGATGGCCCGTCAGGCGGCAGAAGCCCGCCGAGCTGCCAAGCAGAACGGTTATTCCGTTCAATCGCTGCGCCGGCAACAGCTGATCGACTGAGGCCGCAGGACACCATCCCCAGGCCATCGCTGCCCCAGTCGGATTCCGGCTGGGGCTTTTTGCTGCAGTGCTGCGCCGCTTCTGCCTGCCCCGCGGCATCCGGAGCGAACCGGCCCTAGATCGGCATCCCGTAAACTCCCCCGCAGACCGGGTTCCATGCCCGACTGCCCGTCTGCTCCCCTTCTGCCCCTTCACGAGGATTTCCCATGGCGCTCGTTCCGCTTCGCCTGCTGCTGGACCACGCCGCCGAGAACGGCTACGGCATCCCTGCCTTCAACGTGAACAACCTGGAGCAGGTGCAGTCGATCATGGAGGCTGCCTATGAAACCGACAGCCCGGTGATCCTGCAGGCCTCCCGCGGCGCCCGTCAGTACGCCGGCGAGAACTTCCTGCGCCACCTGATCCTGGCCGCCGTCGAGACCTATCCCGACATCCCGGTGGTGATGCACCAGGACCACGGCAACAGCCCCGCCACCTGTTTCGGCGCCGCCGCCAACGGCTTCACCTCGGTGATGATGGACGGCTCGCTGATGGCCGACGCCAAGACCCCCGCCAGCTACGAGTACAACGTGGCCGTCACCAAGGAAGTGGTGGACGTGGCGCACGCCATCGGCGTCAGCGTCGAGGGCGAGCTGGGCTGCCTGGGCTCCCTGGAGACCGGCATGGGCGAGGCCGAGGACGGCCACGGCTTTGAGGGCAAGCTCGACCACAGCCAGCTGCTGACCGACCCCGCCGAGGCCGCCGACTTCGTCGCCAAGACCAAGGTGGATGCCCTGGCGATCGCCATCGGCACCAGCCACGGCGCCTACAAGTTCACCCGCAAGCCCACCGGTGAAGTGCTGGCGATCAGCCGCATCGCCGAGATCCACAAGGCCATCCCCAACACCCACCTGGTGATGCACGGCTCCTCCTCGGTTCCCCAGGAGTGGCTCGACATGATCAACAAGTTTGGTGGTGCCATCCCCGAGACCTACGGCGTGCCCGTCGAAGAGATCCAGGAAGGCATCCGCAACGGCGTGCGCAAGGTCAACATCGACACCGACAACCGCCTGGCCTTCACCGCCGCGGTGCGTGAAGCGGCCTTCAAGGATCCCGCCAATTTCGATCCCCGCCACTTCAACAAGCCGGCCCGCCAGTACATGAAGCAGGTCTGCCTCGATCGTTACCAGCAGTTCTGGTGTGCCGGCAACGCCAGCAAGATCAAGCAGCGCGACATCAACCACTACGCCGGCCTCTACGCCAAAGGCGAGCTCGACCCCAAGACCGCTGTGGCGGCCTGATCGCCAACCACCGCAGCTGGGCAGCCGGCCGGGCCATCTCGGTCGGTTCGCACACCCACCTTGATCAGGCCCCGTCAGGGGCCTTTTTCATGGGCAGGCCCTGGCAGGGGCCTTCGTGGATGCCGTGCTCAGGGTTGGGGGAGGGCGGCCTCTGCCGGCGGCAGTCCCGGCGGCACGGTATTGCCGCGCCCCTGGCGGTTGACCATGACCTGCAGGGCCCGTTTGAGATCGGGCTCCATCACAAAGGTGACCCCGTCGGTGACCACCACCCGAACCAGGGTCGGGATGTCGTTGTTCTTGGACTGCAGATAGATCGGTTCCACGTACAGGATGCCGTTCCCCACCGGCAGCACCAGCAGGTTGCCGTGGATCAGCCGAGATCCGACGCGGTTCCAGAGGCCGAATTGATAGCTGATGGCGGGGTCCTGCTCGATCAGGGCCGACACCTGCTGGGGGCCCAGCAGCAGGCGCTGCTGCGGGAATCGCACCAGCTGCAGTTGGCCGTAATGCGGTGGGTCATTGCGGGCCACCAGCCAGCCCACCATGTTCGAGCGTTTCAGCGGTGAGAACGGCTGCAGCATCACAAACTCCGGCTTGCTCTGACCCGGCAGCTGAATGGTGACG
>VGPQ01000414.1 GCA_016882555.1 Cyanobacteria bacterium M_surface_7_m2_040 | reverse complement strand
CTCGGGGCAGCCCCATTGGTAGATTGGGCGGCTCGTGGTGATCTGCTGGCGGCAGGTTGCCCGTTCTCTCGCACTGCCCTCTGGCAGACCGCCAGCTCCCCATGACCGTGACCCCTTCCGAACTCAGCACCACCGAGGCCACAGAAGACCTGGCCGCTGAAGCGGCAGCCGATCTGGACCTCGCCGCACCGGAAGAGGTCTATGAGGTTCCGGTCGCTGACGCCTCCAGCAGCCGCGGCGCCGGCCGCAACAACGACGACATCGGCTTCACGCTCGATGAGTTCGCGTCGCTGCTGAGCAAGTACGACTACAACTTCAAACCCGGTGACGTGGTCAACGGCACCGTGTTTGCGATGGAGCCCAAGGGCGCCATGATCGACATCGGCGCCAAGACCGCCGCCTTCATGCCCCTGCAGGAGGTGTCGATCAACCGCGTCGAGGGCCTCAGCGACGTGCTCGCCCCGGGCGAGGTGCGCGAGTTCTTCATCATGAGCGAGGAGAACGAGGACGGCCAGCTGGCCCTCTCGATTCGCCGCATCGAATACCAGCGCGCCTGGGAGCGGGTGCGCCAGCTGCAGAAGGAAGACGCCACCATCTACAGCGAAGTGTTTGCCACCAACCGCGGTGGCGCCCTGGTGCGGGTGGAAGGCCTGCGGGGATTCATCCCCGGCAGCCACATCAGCACCCGCAAGGCCAAGGAAGAACTGGTGGCCGACTTCCTGCCGCTCAAGTTTCTCGAAGTCGACGAAGAGCGCAACCGCCTTGTGCTCAGCCATCGCCGCGCCCTGGTCGAGCGCAAGATGAATCGCCTCGAGGTGGGCGAAGTGGTGATCGGCACCGTGCGCGGCATCAAGCCCTACGGCGCCTTCATCGACATCGGCGGGGTCAGCGGCCTGCTGCACATCTCCGAGATCAGCCACGAACACATCGAGACGCCACACACCGTGCTCAATGTCAATGACCAGATGAAGGTCATGATCATTGACCTCGATGCCGAGCGCGGCCGCATTTCGCTGTCGACCAAGGCCCTCGAGCCCGAACCCGGCGACATGCTCACCGACCCCCAGAAAGTGTTCGACAAGGCCGAGGAGATGGCCGCCCGCTACAAGCAGATGCTGCTCGAGCAGGCCGAAGACAACGAACCCATGGGTGTCACCCTCGACTGACCCCTCACCTGCGCAGCCGGCTGTGGTGCACCTGCATCTGCGCGGCACGGTTCTGGCCGATGCGCAGGGCCATCCCCACACCATTGAGGCGGTGCTGTTCGACAAGGACGGCACCCTCTCGATCAGCGAGCCGATGCTGCAGACCCTGGCGGAAGCCAGGGTCTGCCATGGCCTTCGCCTGGCCGCAGCCCGGCATCCCGAACTGCTGGCTGGGCCAGAGGCCCCCGGCGAGCTCGAACAGCTGCTGCGGCGGGCCTATGGGCTGCTGGAGGATGTCGGCGTTCACCCCGCCGGCACCACCGCGGTGGGCTCGCGCCAGCACAACCTGATCTCCACCGCCACCGTGCTCAGCCAGATGGGGATCGGCTGGCCCGAAGCGCTGGAGATGGCGCAGGCCGTGTTTGCCGCCACCGATGGGCTCCATGGTGCCGGCAGCCCGCAGCGCCCCGAGGCAACCGATGGGCTCCATGAGCTGGTGGACCGGCTGGTGGCCGCCGGCGTGCGTTGCGCCGTGATCTCCAACGACGAAGTGCCCGGAATCGAAGCATTTCTGGCCAGCCATGGCCTCAGCCGGCAGTTCAGCGGCCTCTGGAGTGCCGAGCACACCCCCTGCAAACCCGACCCCGGTGCCGTGCATGGCCTCTGCAGCCAGCTGGGGGTGCCGGTGGAGCGCTGCGCCCTGATCGGCGATGCCAACAGCGACCTGCGCATGGCCCGCGCCGCCGGCGTGCCAGTGGTGCTGGGGTACACCGCTGCCTGGAGCACCCCACCCCCCCTGGATGGGGCCTTTGCCCAGCTTCAGCACTGGCGGGAGCTGCAGGTGGTGGCGGCAACAGGCGGCCTCGCCCTCTGGGAATAGGCTCGGGCGATT
>VGPQ01000413.1 GCA_016882555.1 Cyanobacteria bacterium M_surface_7_m2_040 | reverse complement strand
TTGGCCTGGTAAGCCCCGTCGTCTTTGTTGAAGTGGAGATCAAGCTGCGCGCTCACCTTGCGGTAAGCCCTCGACACCGAGCTCTGGTCGCAGTTGATCCAGCGGGCGGTTGCGGCGGTGCTGCCGCTCACCTCAAGCGCATCGAGGATCGGCAAACCATCCAGAAACAGGTCGCGCATCGGCGCTGTACGAGCCTATGCACCGTATGCATCACAGCAGGCCATCACAGCGTTTCTACCCAGAACTGGGTAGCTCGGAGAGCGTTTGGCCTGGGAGCGGCAGCAACACCAGCACCGAGGCGCCACCCAGGGCCTGGGAGCGGCCCAGCTCGATGCTGCCGTTGTGGTTGTTGAGCGTGGTCTGCACTACAAACAGGCCCAGGCCGGTGCCCTGCGCCCGTCCGCTTTCCAGGGGCTCCAGCGGGTTGCGATCAGCGGGCAGGCCTGGGCCGTTGTCGTCGATCTGCAGCGCCGCCAGGTCGCCCCGACGCTCCAGCCGCACCCGGATCCGGCGTGGGCCGCTGACCTGTTGCAGGGCCTCTGCGCTGTTGCGCAGCAGGTTGACGATCGCGATCTGCAGCTGCGCGCTGTCGCCCATCACGCCACAAGGGTGGCTCAGGCCCTGGCGCTCCACCTGCACAGCGGCCTTGGCCAGTGCCGGTTTCATGTAGAGCAACGCACTGTTCACCACGTGGGCCAGGTTCAGCGGCTGATGGCTGGTCTGCACGTTGCGCAGCAGGGTGCGCATCTGTTCGATCGTGACGACCACCTGATCGGCGGCGGCGGCGATCGCCTGCAGTTGGGCGCGGGTTTTGGGGTTGAGCTCTTGAGCCTTGGCATCGGTCTCGAGCAACAGTTGGCTGCCGAGCAGGATCTGGCTGAGGGGCAGCTTGATCTCGTGGGCGACGGCCGAGGCCTCAAGGCTGCTGCGCAGCTTCAGCTTCAGCAGCTGCAGGGCCTGGGCATCCTTGAGCCGTTCCCGGTTGGCCGCCGCGGCCAGGGCCTCCTGGCTGTGCTCGAGGCGCCGCACCAGCTCCCCAAAACTGAGGGCCATGCTGCCCAACTCTGGCGGTGCCCCTTCTGGAAGGGTCGCATCAAAGCGGGTTGGGGGATTGGCCGTTGCCTGGGCTGCGCGCTGCCGCAGCAGCTCCATCGGCTCCAGCAGCCAGGCGAGTAGACGCCGATTCAGCAGCACCGCGCCCAGGAGGCCAAGCACGCCCAGCACAGCGGCACCGGTGCTCTGTTGCTGGCTGCGTTGCACACCCTGGTCCTGGTTGATGGCGGTGATCAACAACCAGTTGAGCCCTTCGACCCGCCCCCAGGGCCAGGCCCTGAGGCTGTAGGTCTGCCCGTTGATCGTGGCCATGGGCAGGGATGGGCCGCCCCGTCGGGCAATGGCGGCGCGATGCACGCGCAGCCCTGGCTTGGTGGCCCTGCCGTCGCCGGGTATGGGGAGAAAAAAGGAGCGGGCAGCACTGCGGGCCAGGGGGTCGCTCAGCTGATCCAGCCGGGCACGCACGGGAGTGTTGCCGCGGCGGATCAGGGTCAGATCGGGTCTGGAGCTGGCCACCACCAGACCCGAGGGTTCCACGATCAGGGCCAGGCCCCGCTGGCCGCTCCACAGCTGCTGCAGCCAGGTGCTCAGCTGGCTGAGCACAAAGTCGACGCCGATCACCCCCATCAGGGTGCCGTGGTGATCGCGCACCGGTTCGTTGTACGAGATGGAGAAGACGTGTGGCTTGTCTTCCCACTGGTAGATCGAGCTCCAGCTGGCCTTGTCCGCCCTGATCGTGTCGGCGTACCAGGCCTCGTTGTGGAAGGTGTCCATGCCGGGGACCACCTCCAGCAGGGGGCCGCGTTCGCCATGGGGTCCCAGGGCGTAGACGCCCAGCTTTCCGCGCCCCAGCGGCTGTTCACTGTCTTCGTTGAGCACCAGGCGTCCACTGTCGAGGCGCTCGATTCCGAGGAAGCTCCCCGCGGCGCTGCCCCAGTTGATGTAGCCCACGGGGTAGAGCTGCATCTGGCGCCAGAAGCGCCGTGCCAGCTGA
>VGPQ01000412.1 GCA_016882555.1 Cyanobacteria bacterium M_surface_7_m2_040 | reverse complement strand
GGTCCAACCCAGTGTCGTGCGCTGCGTCTGTGGGCTACCCGTTGGCAGGCTGGAGCCGTCGACCAGGCCCAGCCGTGCGGCGGCGCGCCAGCCGTAGTAGCCCCCTGGCCATGCCTGCAGACCCTGCTGCCACAGGGAGCGGGCGGTGGCCGTCTGGCCCAGTTGCCAGTGGCTGAGGCCCTGCCAGAACGCGCGCCGCGCCTGCAGGGCCGCCGGCAGGGCGTCGGTCAGCTGCGGGCCGCCGGCCTGCAACACGGCCAGGGCGTCGCGCCAACGGCCGGCCAGGGCGCTCTGCCTGGCTTTGTGCCATTGCAGCTCCCAGCTGGCCGGATCCTCCGGCCAGCGCTGCAGCACGGCCAGGGTCGCTTGGATGCCCGGTGCTTGGCGGGCGCGGTGGGCCTGCACCGGCGCGCTGCGCTTCCAGCGCGGCGGCAGTTGGCTCAGGGCGCTGCCGACGGCAGGGCCGTCCTCGGCTGCCAGCAGCCGCACAGCGCCTGTGGCCTGGGGCGCCTGCGGCTGGCTCTGAATCAGGCTCAGCAGCCGCCTGCGGGCGGTTGCCTGCTCGGCCTCGCTGCCGTGCAGTTCGGCCTGGGCCAGCAGCAGTGAGGTGGCGGGCTGGGGGGTGGTGCCTGCCAGGCAGCTCAGGGCGTCCTGGCTGGCCCCCAGTTCCGCCAGGCCCTGGGCCAGCTGCTGCCGCTGCTGGGGGGTGATCGAGGTGGCGGTGCAGCCAGCCCTGATCCTGGTGGCGGCTCCTGGCCAGCGGGCGCCCCAGCGCGCCAGGTGCAGGGCGCCAGCGGTGCCCCCCAGCTCGCTGGCGGCGGCCAGCGCAGCGGGGTGGGCCGGCCAGCGTTGCAACAGCGTCAGGCGCAGCGGCGCCTGCTGCCCGCCTAGGGCATACAGCCCGTCGGCGCTGGCGGGGTCGTTGCCGTGCCGGCGCAGCAGCAGCTTCCACAGATGCTGGGCACGCTGGGGCTGCCCCAGGGCTGTTGACGCCAGGGCCTGCTGCTTGAGCACCACGGCGGCGAGTGTGCCGTGCCCCCACCCCTGGCCCGCCAACAGGGTCTGCAACCGTGCCGGTTGATCGCCCAGGGCACTGGCCCGCAGCAGGGCTGCCTGCCGCCGTCGTTCGGGATTCAGGGCCAGTCGCTGCTGCAGAGCCAGCATCCCTCTGCTGGTATCGGGCGTCGGCCTCGGCAGCTGCCGCAGCAGAGCGCGGGCGGCCACCAGGGCGGCCAGCACACCGACGCTGGAGGCTGCCAGCAGGGGAACGACACGCAACGGCGACCAGCACGGTGGGGGCGGCGCCATTCTGGGGAGGCCCCCTCGCTTTCGACGTGCCTGCCGTGATGCGGTTTGTGCAGCCAGCTGTTCGGCGCCTGCGCGAGGCTCTGCCGCCGGCGCTCACCAGCCTGCCGGGCTTTGAGCAGCGCCAGCGTGCCCTGCGGGTGTGGGCGGGGGCCGGTCTGCTGCTGCTGTTGCGCTCCCTGTGGCCCTTGCGTCTGCTGCCGGGTTGGTTGGTGGGCCTGGTGCTCGTCTGGGCGTTGCTGGAGCTGCTGGTCTGGTTGTGGTGGCCGCGGCGCTGGCGTTGAAGGCCTTGGGCCTGCCGGCATGAAAGCGTCGACGTAGCCTTCGTGCTCCCGTTGTCTGAGCGCATGAACACCGGCGCACTGCACCCGATCGGCGCGCCTCTCGCTGAGGCCTTCGCAGGCTTCGGCACCGATGGTGTGCGCGGCCGGGTGGGTGAGCAGGTCACCCCGGCGCTGGCGTTGCAGCTGGGCTACTGGTGCGGTCAGGTGCTCAAGGCTGAGGGGCCGGTGATCATCGGCATGGATTCCCGCCGCAGTGGCCCCATGCTCACTGCTGCCCTGAGCGCGGGATTGACCGCCGCCGGCCGGCAGGTGTGGAACCTGGGCCTGTGCCCCACGCCGGCGGTGCCGCTGTCGGTGCGCCGCACGCGGGCGGCCGGTGGGCTGATGGTGTCCGCCAGCCACAATCCCCCCCACGACAACGGCATCAAGGTGTTCGGCGCCTCCGGCGCCAAGCTGCCCAAGGTTCA
>VGPQ01000411.1 GCA_016882555.1 Cyanobacteria bacterium M_surface_7_m2_040 | reverse complement strand
TGGCGTTGACGAGCGTGACCTTGTAGCTGGCCATGGGTGCGGTGTCGGCTGCGTTTCAGCCTGCACGCACTGCTGCGCTGCGGCCCAGTCCCCATCTGGGGAGGTTTGGAGCTGAAGGCGGCAGGTTGATCCCCCTTGGGGGCTGCGCATTGCATCGGGATTGGCCAGATTGATGGTGACCTCAGCGAAGCCCGCGCCATGCCCCTGATTCAGCGCGATGCTCCCTATCCCCATTGGGAGTTCAGCGATCCGGCCAGTGGAGATCTGCTGCGGCTGGTGCCGGAACGGGGCGGGCTGATCACGGGTTGGCGCAGCGGCGGTCACGAGGTGGTGTATCTCGATCTGGAGCGCTTCCTGGATCCGGCCCAGTCGGTGCGCGGCGGCTTCCCGGTGCTGTTCCCCATCACCGGTGGCCTGCCCGACAATCGTCTGCCCCTCCCCCAGGGCGACTTCACCCTGGGGCAGCACGGGTTTGCGCGGCAGCTGCCCTGGCAGATGGAGGCCCTGGCTGATAGCCGCGGGGTGCGCCTGCAGCTGGTGGACACGCCCGAGACGCTGCAGTCCTATCCGTTCCGCTTTCTGCTCAGCATGGAGGTGCGCCTCGCTCCGGGGGCGCTGGAGATCAGCACCACGGTGGAGAACCGCAGCAATGAAGCGATGCCGTTCAGCTTCGGCTTGCACCCCTACTTCAACCTCACCAGCCTCGAGGGCGTGCACGTTGAGGGCTTGCCGCCCGACTGCCTGAACCACCTCACCATGGCGCCGGCGTCCACGGCCGAGCAGATGGAGCGCCTGGCCAGTGGCATCGATCTGCTGGTGCGCCCCACCGCTGCGGCAGTGCGGCTGGTGGATGCGGCAGCGGGCACCGCCCTGGAGCTGCAGCTCAGCCATCCCTTCGATCTGGTGGTGCTGTGGACCGAGCCCCCCAGATCGATGGTGTGCCTTGAGCCCTGGAGTGGACCGCGTCAGGCCCTGCTCAGCGGCGATCGCAAGATCGAACTGCAGCCCGGCCAGAACACCCAGCTCCACACGCGGTTTGCTTTTACGGCCAGCCGTTGAGACCACGCTGTGCCTGATGCCGCTGATGCTGCGACGCGGTATCTGGGTCGGTCAGTTTGGTGCGGGGCACGACTGATTCTCCGGCCGTGGTTCCAGGCAGACGGAGCTGGTTTCGATGGAGTCGACCAGTTCGGCACCGCTGAGGCCATGGGTCCAGATGTCGAGACGGCTCTGGGGAGGGCATTCAAACGTCCATTCATCGAACGGAAACAGAACGCGCTCCTGAAAGAAGGCATCGGGTCCGACGCAACGCACGATGACCATCTGACTGGTGCTGTTCTGATAACGGCAGCAATCCAATTTCATCGCCTTGATCATGGTGGGTACAGCTCTCGGATCTGGGAATGCTCTCTGCGACTATTCACAGGGTCGGACTGAGAAGGATAGACCTCAGGGACGTTGCCTGTGACAGCTGCGTGCTTAGGCACTTGTTGTACGAGCCTGTTGCACGAGACTGTTGCATGAGCGTGTTGTTACAGCCTCGCCCTGACTGTGTTTGACACTGTGCTCGCTCACCGTGGAACCATGGGGTACCGCGGAATGGGTGGATGTGGGCTGTGCGGTGGTCGGCCTTGCAGGTGTAGGGCAGCTGTGGGGTTGGAATCGAAGGATCGATGGAATGCGGTTTCACTTGGAATGCAGTCGCACCGTATTGATGTTGTGGCTGCTGCAAGGTGTCGAATCCAACCAATGTCATGATTGTCCCCATTTGGGGGTAGGTGAAGATCGTCAAGCCTCGTTCGGGCCGTTGAATGCCGAAGCCTGGCTGTCACTCGAGCTGTTGTGGTCGCATGCTCACTGCTTCGGCAACTATTACCCCCAAAAGGGGGCATCGCCAAGACAAGTGGCCATTCCATTGTGATTGCATCTGAGCATTCATGGCTATGTCTGCTGCTGCCGCACCTCCCGCCACGGTGACCATTGGTGCGATGGAAGCCGGTTATCCGTTGTACTGTAAAGCCCTGCGCATCATGATTCGCGAAGGAAAAAGCATCGACAAGAT
>VGPQ01000410.1 GCA_016882555.1 Cyanobacteria bacterium M_surface_7_m2_040 | reverse complement strand
CTGGAGCGAGCCATGGCAAAGCCCGGCCTGGCCTCGGCCGCAGCCTCGAAACTGGCCCGAGCGGCCTGCCAATCCCCGAGGGAACCCTTGACGTTGCCGAGGTTGTAGAGGGCCGAGGCGCGCGGCTCAGCAGGCTGCCCATCGCGCCCAGACGCCGCCGGCACATGCTCGAGGATCCAGGAGTAATCGGCGGCGGCGGCATCCCAGCGGGCCAGCGCCTCCTCGGCGGTGCCGCGGTTGAGATAGGGATCGGGGCTGAGCGGCTCCAGCTCGATCGCCTTGCTCTGATCGGCGATCGCCGCCTCCGGATCCCCCAGGGCCAGCTGCACGTTGCCGCGGTTGCTCCAGGCGGCGGCATCGGCGGGCGCCAGCTCCAGCACCTGATTCCAGAGGGGCAGAGCCTGGCCAAAATCGCCCTGGCGGCTGGCCTGCAGCGCCTGATCAAACAGCTGGGGCAGACTTAGCTGTACGGCCAGCGCCATGCCGGGGGTCAACCACAGCCACAGGGAGAGCAGCCCCAGAAGCAGGCTGCCAAGAGCCCGCCTCATGCCGCTGCATCCCAGCCAAGATGCTCACGTGCCGCATCTGTGGCGATGCGCCCCCTGGGTGTGCGCTGCAGGAAACCCAGCTGCAGCAGGTAGGGCTCGACCACGGTCTCGAGGGTGGTGGGATCTTCACCAAGGGCGGCGGCCAGGGTGTCCAGCCCCACGGGGCCGCCGCCATGGCCGTCGAGCAACAGGGTCAGCAGGCGCCGGTCGCTGGCATCAAGGCCGCGAGCATCGACGCGGTGCAGGCTGAGGGACTCGGCCACCAGCTGCTGGCCAATGGCCCCATGGCCGCGCACGGCAGCCACATCGCGCACCCGGCGCAGCAGGCGGTTGGCGATGCGGGGCGTGCCGCGGCAGCGGCGCGCCACCTCCAGGGCCGCCTCGGCGTCGAGCTGCAGCTCCAGCAAGCCGGCAGCCCGCGCCACGATCGCCTGCAGATCCCCCAGGTCGTAGAACTCCAACCGCTGGATCAGGCCGAACCGGTCGCGCAGGGGAGAGCTCAGCGCACCCGCGCGGGTGGTGGCTCCCACCAGGGTGAATGGCGCAATCTCCAGACTGCGGGTGCGGGCCGTGGTGCCCTTGCCCACGGTGAGATCGAGGCGACAGTCTTCCATCGCCGGATAGAGGATCTCCTCGGCCACGCGATTGAGGCGGTGGATCTCATCGATGAACAGCAGCTCCCGCGGCTGCAGGTTCACCAGCAGGCCCACGATGTCGCGGGGGCGCTCCAGGGCCGGGGCGCTGGTGATGCGACAACGCACCCCGAGCTCCTCGGCCAGCACCAGGGCCATGGTGGTCTTGCCCAACCCCGGCGGGCCATAGAGCAGCACATGGTCGAGGGCATCGCCGCGACTGCGGGTGGCTTCGATGGCGATGCCCAGCACCTGCTTGAGCTCGCGCTGGCCGATGTACTCGGCCAGCCGCCGGGGCCGCAGCGAGTCTTCGCGCTGGGGAAGATCGCTCCCCACGCCGGTGTCGCGGTCAGCCCCATCTCCTGGCTGGGCCGAAGCGTCCAGCAACCGTGGGGCGGGCTCTGCAGGCGAGGCGGGGCGGCGAGCCGGCACGCCCGAGCCCGAAACTGCCGCAGAGGAGACGATCGCCATGGCCCGAGGGTACCGGCAGCTGCCTAGGGTCGGGGAGCACAGGCGAGCGGGTTGCAGGAGCGATGGCCAAAGGCGGAGCCAAGAAAGCTGCCGCCAGGGCCCGCCGCAATGAGGCCAACCGGCTGCTGGCGGACAACCGCTTCGCCCGTCACCAGTACGAGATTCTCGACACCCTCGAGACCGGCATCGAACTGCTGGGCACCGAGGTGAAGTCGATCCGCGCCGGCCAGGTGAACCTGCGCGACGGTTTCTGCCTGATTCGCAATGGCGAGCTGCAGCTGCACAACGTGCACATCTCGCCCCACAGCCACGCCGGCAGGTACTTCAACCACGAGCCGCTGCGGGTGCGCAAGCTGCTGGCCCACCGCCGCGAGATCGACAAGCTGCGCAGCGGCCTCGATCAGAAGGGCCT
>VGPQ01000409.1 GCA_016882555.1 Cyanobacteria bacterium M_surface_7_m2_040 | reverse complement strand
AAAACGCACCGTGGTGAGCAGCTCAGGCAACTGTTCAGCTGTGGCCGCGCTCAGTTGATCCTGGGCCTGGGGGTCTTCGCCGAAGTAGATGCCTCCGCTCAGTTCCATCAGGCGGGTCAGCCGGGCTAAGGCAGCGGCGCGCACCTCCAGCACCCGTGTGAAGCCGCTGTCCACTTGGCGCAGGGCGAGGCGATCCAGACGTTCAGTTCGGATCAGCCCGCGTTCACGGCCCACGGCGTCCTCTTCATAAGCCAGGTACCAGCCGATGTTGTGAAATAGCAGTTGCAGCGGCCAAACCCGCATCTGTGCGGGAGGGGCCTGATCAAACTGGGCGGCCTCGGAGAAGCGCTCCAGCAGCACCCGCTGGCCGCTGGCGATCGCTGCTTCCAGCCGCTCGGCCTGCTGCGGCACTGCCAACGAATCGCGGCGCGCCAAGTCGGGATGCACGATCGAGCGGTTGGCAAAGGTGCGCACCGGCAGTTCGTCGTCGCGCAGAACCCCGCCCCAGCGGAGGCGCTCCTCCAGTTCGGCCAGAAGATCCTGCGCGGTGGGATCACCCAATCGGGATGCCGCCTGACGCACCACCTCGTGAACTTCGCGTAAACGGGCGGCTGGTAGCACTGCGGCGCCGAGGCCGTAGCCGTGGCGCACATTGTCGTTGCGCGTGCGGAAGCCGTAGGGCGTCAGCACCCGCTCTACGTCCTTGCGCAGGGTGGCACTCTCGCCTGGCATGTAGACGCCTGCCAGGGCGGTGATCAGCTGCTCGGGCAGGGGCACACCTTTCTGGTGATCGAAGGGGGACTGCAGCAGGTGACGGAGCAGCGACAGCACCCGAACAAACACGGTGTGATCCGCCATCGGTGGCCAGCCACCGAGGTTGCGCTCCACCTGGTCTGCTGCTGCCGGTGGTGGTTCGATCGGCTGCTGACTGGGCGTTGCGCTGAGGAATCCCTGCTGCTCCAGCCAGGCGAGATCCCTTTCCAATGCCTCCACATCGGCGTAGCACTCACCGCGCAGCCGTCCCAGAAACGACGCTGCGCGTTGCGCCATCGAGCCCTCCGGTAGCGGATTGCAGATGGCCTCGAGTTCTCCGCGGGTGACCACATCAGCAGTACTCAGGCCCGGGTAACGGCTGAGCAGCTGCAGGAGGTACAGCAGGCGTTCGAGATCCAGCAGGCGGGAATAGCCGTGCAGCTCCTTGGCCCGCTCCTTGTTGCGGGCCGCTGCGATGCGGCGCTCCAACCGTCCTTGCTCCTCATGCAGACGCTCCCGCAGATCCCCACCGAGCGATGGATCGAAATCCACCAGGGCTGCAAATCCCTCCGACCGATCGGGTGCGAACACCGCATCGTCGAGGGCCGCGGCGAACTGATGAATCACCAGCTCGGGCACCAGGGGCTCACGCTGCTGGTTCCAGCTCAGACACACCTCACGGGGCGTGCGCAGCCACCAGCCGATCCACTCCACCGGTCGATCCAGCTCCAGCCTTTGGCTGAGGGCGAGCCGCCAGGGGCGTCTGGCATGGGTGGCATCGATCAACACCGAACGACCAGAGGCCACGCTGTTCTGAATCGCCTGATGCAGCCGCTCCTCCACCTCGCTCCAGTGCCCCTGGATCATCGGGTCGCCGTAGAGCTCCTCTCGAATTCTGTCGGTGGACAACAGTTCGGCATCCAGTAGGGGAGACAGCAGCGCAGCGATGGTGGTCTTGCCACTGGCAGGCGGTCCGATCAGTAGGTGGCAGCGCAGGGCGGCCATGGCAATCCGTGAGGTGTTCGCATCATGATGGGTCGGAACCAACAGGCCGCTGCCTGCTGCGAACAACCAGGGCAGTCCCAGATCGTTGCTGCGTCATTCGCACGGAGATCAGTCCTGCACTGGGCCTCCACGGCGAAGGATGGATGGCACGACGCCCCACGCCTTCGGGTCCTTCCTGGTCGGCAGCAATGCGGGTCCACGAGCCCCGAAAACTCGCTAGCACCAACGAATCATCACTGGGGCAGACACGCCAGGACGTCTGTGCGAAAGGAATCTGGATCGTTTCCCATTGCTGCGCATCGAGCT
>VGPQ01000408.1 GCA_016882555.1 Cyanobacteria bacterium M_surface_7_m2_040 | reverse complement strand
TCGGCGTGGTCGAGAGCACCGTGGGCGCGTCTTCGGCCGGCGGGGCCTTGAGCTCGTAGCGGATCTGATCGCTGGTGATGTAAGCCCGCTTGACGTTGTCGTCGTTGACCTGGTCGATGAACAGCGAATAGGGCACCCGCGGCACCTGCGTCGCCGGATTCGGCAGGAAATTGCTGAACAGCAGCAGCACGCCGAAGCCGATCAGCACCAGGTTGACGATGCCGAAGCGCCGGTTGGGCTGGTTCTCGTCCTGACGGATGGCCATCGCGGGCTGCCTCCACGGGCGTGTTGGCGCCCAAACTAGGGCCGCCCAGTGCGGAGCCGTTCCGCCTGTGGGGTGGGTTCCCGAACGCATGTGTGGACGCTTTGCCCTCGAGAGCCCGCTGCCGGTGCTGCAGCAGCGGTTGCAGGGGGAACTGCCGTCGGGGCTGGCGGCACACTATGCGCCCCGCGCGCTGATCAGGCCTGGCGAGCCGGTGCTGATCCAGCGCCAGGAGCATGGGCGCCTCGAGCCGGCCCTGGTGCTCTGGGGCCTGGTGCCCGACTGGGTCAAGGACCCCCTGGCACCGGGGCCTGATGGCCGCGCCCGGCCCAGGCCCTTCAATGCCCGCAGTGAAACCGTGGCCGAGAAGGCCACGTTTCGCGGCGCCTGGCGGCACCGGCGCTGCCTGATCCCGGCCGATGGCTTCTTTGAGAAGGGCCATCGCATTGCCCGCGCTGATGGGGCGCCGTTCTGGCTGGCGGGGTTGTGGGAACGCTGGATCGGTCCCGATGGCAGCGAGCTCGAGAGCTGCTGCGTGCTCACCACCCGCCCCAATGGGCTGCTGGCGCCGTTGCATGACCGCATGCCGGTGCTGATCCCCGAGGGTCTCGAGCAGCCCTGGCTGGACCCGGTCGACGGGCCGGGCCTGCGGGCACTGGAGCCCCTGCTGGAGCCCTGGGACCCCCATGGCTGGTGTGTGACGAGGTCGACGCAGGCGGTGCCAGAGCGGCTAGACCGGGCCCAGTTGACTCTGCCGCTGTGAGCCTTGCCCAATTGGATGCCTTTGTGGCGGCGGCCCGCCTGGATCCGCAGTTGCAGGGGCAGCTGGAGCAACCGCTCGAGCTGGCCGACTTTCTGGCCCTGGCTCGCGGCGCGGGATATGCCGTCGACGAGGCCGACGTGATAGCCGCGCAGGCGCGCGCGGAGCAGGCCCTCAGCGATCAGGAGCTGCAGCGCCGTGCGGGCGAGGAGGCGCGCAAGCTGCGCCATTTTGTCTATGGCTGAACGCGTCGCCGAGTACCCAAGGCCGCCCGAGCTGCGCGCCAGCCACGACAGCGTGCGGGTGGAGGCGTTGGGCCAGGTGCTGTGTGACACCGTTGCTGCCGAGGGCGAGGCTGGGCCGCTGCACGTGTTCAAGGTGTGCGAGACGTTTCACCCGCCCACCATCTATCTGCCGCCTGCGGCACTGCGGCTTGAGCTGCTGCAGCCCGCGGCCGGCCGCAGCTTCTGCGAATGGAAGGGGGTGGCCCGCTACTTCGATGTGGTGGTGGCTGGTGAGCGGATCAGCAAGGCGGTGTGGCAGTACCCCGAGCCCACGGCCGCCTTTGCGCCGATCGCCGGCTGGTACGCGCTGTATCCAGGGCTCATGGATGCGGTCTGGCTGGCGGGCGAACGGGTGACACCCCAGCCCGGCGGCTTCTACGGCGGCTGGATCACCTCACAGGTCGAAGGGCCTTTCAAGGGAGACCCGCGCCATCCGGAGCTGATCTAAGCCCGGGCAGCGGTTGGGCCAGCGCCGCGCCGTGGCGTTCGACGGCGGCGGCCATGGCCAGCAGCAGCTGTTGCTGCAGCGCCAGGGCCTGATCGAGGTCGCTGCTGCAGAAGCACTGCAGCCGCAGGCGCAACCCGGCGGCGTCGATGCCCAGCGCATGCACCCGCTGGGGCAGCTCGGGCGCCACACCAGGGGTGTGAGCCAGCTGGGCCTGCAGCTCGGCGGTGATGGCTTCGATGGCGCCATGGTCCTGGGGGCGGAGCAGCAGCTCGAGCACCAGTTCGCGCTGCGCGCGGCGGCGGGCGTTGATCA
>VGPQ01000407.1 GCA_016882555.1 Cyanobacteria bacterium M_surface_7_m2_040 | reverse complement strand
TGCTGTTGGGCGGTCAGGGCAGCACGCACGCAGGCGTGGGCCGCCACGGTTGAGACCTGGGCGGTGACCTCAGGACTGCGGATGGCATCCGTGACGTCATGGCCATTAATGCTGACCCGTTGCCCGAAGGTGGGGTCAGCTGAATCGGGGTCAGCGGCAGCCCCGAGCTGCAGCTTGAGATCAACCAGCAAGGGTCCCACGGCCGCCGCATCGGCCGGATCAGCCTGCCGCTGCTGCACCCACCAGGTGAGGGCGCGGTACATCGCCCCGGTGTCGAGGTAAACCAGCCCCAGCCGGGCTGCGAAGGCCTTGGTCACCGTGCTCTTGCCGGCGCCGGCAGGGCCATCGATGGCAACAATCGGAGCGCGGGTCATCAGAAACACATGATCGATCAGGCGGGCCGGGCCGCAGTGCACGGCAGCAGCCAGCAGGGACAGGCCCTCCAGGTGCTGCTGCGGCTTCAGCGTATGTGCCGACACCAACTCCACATAATCGGTTCTGAGCCCCGCAGCCTGCAGGTGCTGACGCACCAGGGGCATGAGCACGTGGGCATCGAGCTCGCCAGCGGCAGCCGCCGCCTGGGCCGCCTGCAAGGCCTGGGGGAGCGCCAACGCCTGCAGGCGCTCCGCTTCGCTCAGATAGGCATTGCGAGAGCTGAGGGCCAGGCCATCGGCGTCGCGCACCGTGCCGCAGCCGGCGACGGCAACCGGCAGGCCCAGATCGGCCACCATTCGGCGCAGCACCTGCAGCTGCTGCCAATCTTTCTCACCGAGAAACAGGCGATCGGGCCGCACCAGCGCCAGCAGCCGCGCCACCACGGTGGCCACCCCCTCGAAATGGCCGGTTCGAGTGGCCCCACACAGGCCCTGCGTGAGCGAGGGCGGCGGCACCACGCGGGTGACATCGTCTTGGCCAGCGGGGTAGACGGCCGCTGCTTCGGGCGCCCAGAGCGCCCCGCCGCCTGCAGCCGCCACCGCGCTGAGATCGTGCTGCAACTGCCGCGGGTAGCGGGCAAAGTCTTCACCGGCTCCGAACTGCAGCGGATTCACAAACACACTCACCAGCACCGCCGGCACCGCACCGCGATGGGGCGCCGCGGCGCGGCGTATCAACTGCTGATGCCCTGGATGCAGGACACCCATGGTGGGCACGAAATGCACAGGCCGGCCCTGCCCCCGCTGCTGCTGGCACCAGCGCCGCAACGCCGCCGTTGTGCTCAGCAGCAGCGGGGGCAGGGGAACGGAGGGATCCAACATCGGCGCCGCAGCGGCTTCTCCAACAAAAAACCCATCCGCCAATCTGGCGGATGGGTCAACAAACCCTGAACCAGCAGGGTCAGTGCTTGTCGAGCACTTCCAACTTGACCTTGGCCACTCCACTGGAGACGAGGCCCAACGCGTTGGCCGCACCATGGGCCAGATCGATGACCCGGCCACCATGGAACGGTCCACGGTCATTGATGCGCACCACTGAGGAGCGTCCGTTCCAGAGGTTGGTCACCCTCACCTTGGTACCGAAAGGGAGGTAGGGGTGGGCCGCGGTCAGGGTGCCAGGGCGGAAGCGCTCGCCATTGGCGGTGCGGCGTCCGTAAAACCCGGGGCCATACCAGCTGGCCTGACCGGTCTTGATCGCCAGAACACGGGGCTGGGCCTGGGGTTCGGGAGCAACCGGAAGCGGCAGTTCGGGTTGCTTGGGCTGATCAAGGGTGGTGGAGTCGGTCGCTTCACGGATCGCCAGCTCATTGCTGATGGCGGAAACGGACTCGGCATTCAAGGATGCAGCTCGGCCTGACTCGGCAAGGCCGGGGAGCATCGCACTGCCAGAGAGAAGCAGGACCAGGGCTCCGAGGGAAAAGGATTGACGCATAACGGGCGGAACACGCTGCTCGAAGCAGCAACCTCGGCAAAACCGGGTTCATCGACGTTGGATTGCCTGTTCAGCTGAATGACTCAGGAGAGCCAAGGTCTGCCATCAGACAATTTGGCGACAGAGTTCCTCGCAGAAGTAACAACGGCAGGACCGTAACCGTTGCAGCCAGGGCCAAAGGGTCGGTTCCCGGCTGCAACGACTGATCA
>VGPQ01000406.1 GCA_016882555.1 Cyanobacteria bacterium M_surface_7_m2_040 | reverse complement strand
CAGCAGCCGCCCAATCGGAACAGTCTCCAGCCGCACCACGCGGCGGCGGCGCTGCTGCTGCACGCCCGGGCTCACCATCAGTAGCCGGAGGCGATCAGCCCCCAGTGCAGGCCCCCAAGCTCAAGGCCCGCAGCAGTCGGTGACGACGGGGGTGGGGGCGGCAGATGCACCAGTTGGGCACTGCTGGTGGGCACCAACCAACCCGGCCGGCGCACGGCACCCAGGTGGTGCTGCTCCAGCACCGCTGCCGACTCCTGCAACCGTCGCTCCAGGATCTGGGTGGCCTCCAGACCGCGGTAATGGCTGCCCCACTGGTTCTGCCAGTGCAGCGTGAGGGCACTGAGGCCGAGCATTGACACCCCCAGACCCAGCAGAGCCCCATCGGCAAGGCGATGCAAGCCCGCCAGCCAGGGGGCCTGGCGCACCACACGCCGGGCTGAGAGCGAGCCCTGAATCAACGACAACGATCCGGCCAGGCGCTGCGGGGTGGATCGGCGGGCTGTGGCCTTGGCGGTGTTCTCGAGAGGGGTGGCGACCACCAGGGATGCGCTGCGGTGAACGGTTCTGCGCAAGTGAACCACCACCGGTGGTGGCCTGCAAGGGGTCAGCCCGCCAGCAACAGCAGATTGGCAAAGGTGAACCCGTTCCAGAGGCTGTGCATCAGCGCACAGGTGCCGAGCCGACCGCTCTGCAACCGCAGCCAGCCCAGCCCCAGACCGAGCACAAACAGCGGCACAAGCTCGCCCAGGCTCAGATGGGCCAGGGCAAAGCAGGCGGCACTCAACACCACCCCCCAGCCGCGGCCCCAGTGGCGCGCCAGCACGGGCAACAACAGGCCGCGAAACAGCGTCTCCTCAAACAACGGCGCCAGCAGCAGCGCCGTGCTGGCCAGCAGCAGCAGGGCCGCAGGGCTCGAGTTGCTCAGCACCATCTCGAGCAGCGGGTTGCTGCCGCTGGGATCAGCCCAGAGATGCTGCAGCAGCCATCCGGCCAGGGCCACCAGCGGCAGCACCATCAACACCTGGGCCAGGGCGCGCAGCACGGAGGGCAACCAGGGGCGCCAGCGCCACTGCAGCCATCCCCCCGGCGGGGCTTCCGGCTGTTGACGCAGAAACAGGGTCAGCAGCAGCAGTGGGCTGAGCATCAAGGCGCCATAGAGCAGCAACACCGAGGCCGCCTGTTGCAGCAGCGGATCAAACGCCAGGGGCTGCAGCAGCGATCCCAGCAGCGGCGCCAGCAGCATGGGGATCAGCAGCTCCCCCAACACCACGAATCCCCCCGCCACCACCAGGGTGACCTGCACCAGCGACAGATCGGGGCCCTGCAGCAGGGGCACAGCGGGCAGCCTGCGGCGCCAGAGCAGCCAGAGCTGGCGCAGCAGCAGCGCCACCCCAACCAGCATCAGCAGCGCCGGCGCCAGCGTCACCAGCAGCAGGCGGCGCAGGGCCGCGGTGGCCACGGCGGCATTGCTGCACTGGCGGCGATCGCTGCCCGCAAGTTCGCACTCCAGCCGGCGTTGCAGGGGTGAGCGAGCGGCAGGTGGCTCCGCCATCAGCTCGTGGGCCGGCTGCTGGCCCGCCAGTTGTTCCAGCAGGCTCCAGGTGTAGAGCTGAGCGCCGCTCAGGCCGGAGTCGCTGCCCTTGGCCTGTTGCGCCAGTTGTTGGCGCAGGCTGGCGATCGGGTCGGCGCCGAGCAGGGGCTGGCGCCAGATCGCCGGCAGGGCGGGCTCGGCCAGCACGGCCAGCTCCTGCTGCCGCAGTTCGAGAGCATTGCCCACCGACGGGCGCTCCAGGCTGCCCACCAGGCCATTGAGCCAGAGCAGGCCGCACAGCAGCAGGCTCAACAGCGCCAGCAGACCCTGCCAACTGCGCCAGTGATCGGGCGATGGGTGGGTCATGCCCGGCGGCGGTTGCCCTGTGATTCTCCATGGCCAGGCGCAGAGGGCCGAGACACGAATGCGCTCCCATACAGTTGGCCTCCAGCAGCAAAGCCCCCGTGTCGCTTCGGCTTGTGTTGGTCCGCCATGGGCTGAGCAGCTTCAACGTCGAGCACCGCATCCAGGGGCGCGACGATCT
>VGPQ01000405.1 GCA_016882555.1 Cyanobacteria bacterium M_surface_7_m2_040 | reverse complement strand
CCGGCATGACGGTCCAGAGGGGGCGAACTGCGTCCATCCTGCCAGCGTTGAACAGGCTTTGCAGCGCTGGGTTTGCGCTTGGAGGTGTGGATCTCCCCCTAGCGGCCCGTCGGGCCGCGACGCTTGTCGCGTTCGGCGTAGGCGTTCACCAGTCGCTGCACTAGCGGGTGGCGCACCACGTCGGCGGCTGTGAGCCGGCAGATCGCCACGCCTTCGATGCCCTCGAGCACCTCGGCGGCTTCGTGCAGGCCGCTCATCACGCCGGGCGGCAGGTCGATCTGGGTGGGATCTCCGGTGACCACCATGCGCGAGTGCTCGCCCAGGCGGGTCAGCACCATGCGCATCTGGGCGGTGGTGGTGTTCTGGGCCTCATCGAGGATCACGAAGGCATCGGCCAGGGTGCGGCCCCGCATGTAGGCCAGTGGCGCGATCTCGATCACGCCTTTCTCAAGCAGGGCGGCCACTTTTTCGGCCCCCAGCAGCGCGTGCAGGGCGTCGTACAGCGGGCGGAGGTAGGGATCCACCTTCTGCTGCAGATCACCGGGCAGGAACCCCAGGCGCTCGCCGGCTTCGACCGCGGGCCGGGTCAGGATCAGTTTCTCGACCTTGCGCTCCTGCAACATGCGCACGGCCAGCACGGTCGCCAGAAACGTCTTGCCGGTGCCAGCAGGCCCCAGGGCGACGGTCAGGTCGTGGCGCTCCATCGCCTCGACATAGGCCTTCTGGCGCAGGGTGCGCGGCCGCAGCATCTTGCCGCTCTGGCTGCGGGCCAGCACCTGTTTGCCGAGTTGCTGGTGCTCCTCGCCGCGGCCGGTATCGAGGGCGGTCAGAGCGGTCTGCAGGTCAACAGCCCCGATGCTCTGGCCTTCGCTCCACAGCGGCCGCAGCAATTCGAGCACTGCAGCCGTGCGCTCGAGCTGGGAAGGCGTGCCGCGCAACTCCAGGTCGAGCCCTCTCAGCACCAACGAGGTGCCCGTGAGGGCTTCGAGGCGGCGCAGGGTCGACTCGGCTTCGCCGGCCAGGGCCAGGGCCGAGTCCGGATCGTCCAGCTTCAGGGTGAAGTCGGCCCCAGCCATGGGGGGCGAAATCAGGCTTCGGCTGCAGCCTCTTCGGCAGGTTCGGCCGCCGCAGCGGCAGCGGCTTCGGCAGCTTCCTTGGCTGCAGCGGCTTCAGCAGCCTTGGCTTCGGCAGCTTCCTTGGCCGCCTGCTTGGCAGCAGCCTCGCGAGCTTCGGCCTGCTTCTGCTTGCCAACCGTCTCGCCGGGGCGAACGGTCTTCTCGAGCAATCCGCCCTTCTCGAGCAGCGAACGCACGCTGTCGGTGGGCTGAGCACCCTGGCCCAGGCGATGGCGAATGGCCTCGGCGTCGAGGCGGGTCTCCTTGGTGCGGGGGTTGTAGAAGCACAGCTCCTGGAGGGGGCGGCCATCGCGGCGCGATGTGCTGTTGGTGGCCACGAGGCGGAAGCTCGCTTCCCGCTTCTTACCGAACCGCTTCAGGCGGAGCTTGATCATTGTGGCCGTGCCGGTGGATGTCCGAAGGAACAGTGTACCTTCCGGGGTCAGAGCTCCCCAAACCCCTTTTTCTTCTTGGCCGGTTTCGGGGCCTTGCGGGGGGCGCCACCGCCGCGGGGAGCCGGCCCCCCCATGCCCGGCATCCCCGGAAACCCGCCGCCCATGCCGGGCATTCCCGGCATTCCTGGCATGCCGCCACCGCGGGTCATCTGCTGCATGAAGCCGCGCATCTTCTGAAAGTCGGCCAGCACCTTGTCGACATCGGCCGCGGTGTGGCCGCTGCCGCCGGCGATGCGGCGCCGGCGTGAGGGGCTGGCGGCCAGCAGATCGGGATCTTCGCGCTCAGCGACGGTCATCGAGCCGATCATCGCCTCAATTTTCTTGAGCTGCTGTTCGCCCTGCTTGAGCATGCCGTCGTCGATCTTGTTCATGCCCGGGATCATTTTAATCAGCCCGCCCAGGGATCCCATGCGCTTGATCAGGCGCATCTGCTGCACAAAGTCGGAGAAGTCGAATGAGGCCTCCTGCAGCTTGCGCTGCATGCGCTCCACATCGGCCAGTTCGACCTCTTTGGTGGC
>VGPQ01000404.1 GCA_016882555.1 Cyanobacteria bacterium M_surface_7_m2_040 | reverse complement strand
CAGACAGCGGGGATACCAAGGGGAATCGTTGCGGTCGAGCAGCCAGCGGAAATCACAGTTGCGGGGGAGCAGCAACCAGGTGGGGCGGTTGAGGGCACCGGCCAAATGGGCCACGGCGGTATCCACGGTGATCACCAGATCCAGCTGGCGAATCACATGGGCCGTGTCGGCGAAATCATCGATGCGGGAGCTCCAGTCGGTGATGCGTTCGTGCTGGCGCCAGGGGTCGAGCTGGGCCCGGTCGTCACCGAACTGAAGGCTGTGGAGATCGATGAGGTCGAGCTCGAGCAGATCCACCAGGCGGGGCATCAGCAACTGCAGGGGAATGCTCTTGTGGCTATACATCGCCTTATTTTTAGGGTTGGCGGCCCACACCACACCCACCGATAGGCCGCCGGGGGGAGGGGGAACCTTCAGATGCTCCGGGGTAGGGCCTGGAGCGGTGAGGTAAGGGGTGACGCAGGGCAGGGTGGTGAGGTCGCTGCCGAACAGGTGGGGCAGGCTGAGCAGGGAGCAATGGGGCCGGAGATCGGCGGGGTCGGTGCGGTGGGTTTCGGCCACGGCCCGATCCCCCAGGCCAAACCACTCACGGAAGAGGCGCAGCAGGGGCTGCCGGCAGCGGAATTCATAGGGAATGCCGGCCGCCTCGAGGATGGGGAGGTAGCGGCCAAACTGAATGGCATCGCCGAGCCCCTGCTCGCTCCACACCACCAGGGCCGGATCACTACCGCGGGGGGCGTCCCGCAGGCTGCGCAGGCGGGGGCCCACGGTGGGCACTTCATTGGGCTCGAAATTTTTGGTGCTGAAGCGAATCTCGTAGTAGCGCCAACCGCTGGGGTACTCACCTGCGGCCAGGGAGATCAGGGCCAGATCCCAGAGGGCATCAATGCTGTCTTTGCTGATGGTGCCACCCTGCTCCCAGCGGGCCATTGCCTGCTCCGGGTGCATGCCGGGGCCGTTGGGATCGAGGGCGATGGCCTCCAGCAGGGCACGGCGCGCGGGCTGAAGGCGCCGATCGGCAAACAGGGCCAGGGCGAGGTTGCACCACACGGCCGCCACGCGCGGATCGAGCCGCAGGCTGGTGCGCAGGGCCCGGAACGCCTCGGGCAACCGCAACTCATGCAGCAGCAGGATGCCGTAGTTGTGCCAGGCCATGGGCTGGGCCGGATCGAGGCGCAGGCTCTCGCGGTAACAGGGCTCGGCCTCGAGGGGGCGCGCTTCCCGATGCAGGTTGCCGAGGTTGTAGTGCACATCAGCCCGCAGGGGATCCAGCTCCCGGGCCCGCTGGTAAGCCTCCAGGGCCAGGGCCTGTTGATCGGGCAGCTGGCGGGCGGCCATGCCCCGCATCAAGTGGAAGGTGCAATCGTGCTGGAGTTGGAGCAACACGCTCTGGTACGCCGCGAGGGCATCGGCGTGTTGATGACAGCGCCAGTGCAGGAAGCCGCGGGCGACGGTCCAGTAGGGGGAGCTGCCGGCGGCCTGGCGGGCTTCAACGGCGGGTAGCAGGGCGTGGAAGGCGCTGCCATCGGGCAAGGCGGCCAACCACTGCAGTGCCAGGGTGGGGTCCTCGGGGAGGGCTGCATAGGATGCACCCGTTTGCGCTGCTAACGGTGACGGGGCCTGCACGGTGAGTGACGAGCGTCGGGAACTGGCGTGGAAAGCCCACCGCGAAGGGGATCTGCAGCAGGCGGAACGGGAATACCGGTGGCTGCTACACCACTGCCCCGCCGAAGACGATGCGGTGAATCTGGGGGCACTGCTGCGGCACCAGGGGCGGTTGCGGGAGGCGGCGGAGCTGTATGGGGAATGGCTGCCACGGTTTGCGGATGCACTGCAGCTGCACCTGAACGCTGCCAACTGCCTGCATGACCTCGCCCAGCACGCCGCCTGTGCAGCACTGCTGCGAGGTTACCTGCAGCGGCAGCCCGGGGCGCGCAAGGCGCAATGGGCCCTGGCCCGCAGCCTCACCGAACTCCGCGAACACGGCGAAGCGGAAGCGCTGCTGCGGGAGCTCACGCGGCTCGATCCAGGGGATGTGAGCAGCTGGATGGATCTGGGCCTGTGCCTGCACCGCCAGGAGAAGCAGGGGGAGGCG
>VGPQ01000403.1 GCA_016882555.1 Cyanobacteria bacterium M_surface_7_m2_040 | reverse complement strand
ATCGCCATCGCATCCGCAGGACCAATCAATCCACTTACAACCACGGAGGTCCGCCATGACGGACTCCACCCATCTCCCCAGGGCCAATGCGCCCAGGAGCTTTGATCCCACAAGCCGCACCTGCCTGGGGCGCACCTGCCTGAAATGGAGCGCTGACGGCGAACTCTGTGCCCTCGATCTCAGCCTGGTGCTCGAGCGCCTTGCCCAGGTGGATTCAGAGCTGACGGGCCTCCCTCAAGACAGCGTGCAGCCATGTCCCTCGATTAGCTGAAGGCCTTTCTGGGCCGAATGCAGGATGAGCCTGGATTGCGGCAGACGGTACATGCCGCCGCCACCGCCGACGATGTCGCCCAGCTCGCCAGAGCGCTCGGCTGCGAGTTCTCCGGCGACGAGCTGCTGCGCCTTTCAGGCCAGAAGGTGGGCCGGGTCACCGTCAGCAAGCAGGGCATTCCAGGTGAAGACAACTGAGCCCCCGCGTCAGAGTCACCTGGATCGCCGCCGGGTGCTGCTGGCTGGCGTGATCCTCAGCCTGATTGCCGCCGGTTTGCTGGTGCTGGGGCAACGGGCGGCATCCCATGCTGGCAATGCCCTGCCCCCGGCCTCCATGGAGCGGGCCCTGATGGTGGTGCTGGTAGCCGGCGGCTGCGGCGCCTGGGGTGAAATAATGCGGCAGCTGGCCTCGATCGCCCGCAACCGTTGATGGCCTTGTCCCTGCTTCATCGCCTGCTGGGTTCACCGCTGCCGCGCCGGCAGGAGGAGGCGGCCACCCTGCCGAGCATCCAGGCGCTGCCGATCCTCTCCTCCGATGCCCTCTCCTCGGTGGCCTACGCAACCGAGGCCGCCTTGGGAGTGCTGATCCTCGCCGGCAGCGGAGCGCTGCGGCTCTCGTTGCCGATCACCCTGGCGATCGTCGCCCTGATCGTGATCGTGGTGAGCTCCTATCGGCAGACGATCTGGGCCTACCCCCAGGGCGGCGGCGCCTACGTAGTGGGCCGCGAGAACCTCGGCACAGGCGCCAGCCTGGTGGCAGCCGCCAGCCTGCTGGTGGATTACGTGCTCACCGCAGCGGTGAGCCTGATGGCAGGCACCCAGGCCCTCTCCTCGCTCTCGCCGGTGCTGCTGCGCTACGAGGTGCCGATCGCACTGGCCTTGCTGGTGCTGGTGGGCTGGGCCAATCTGCGCGGCGTGCGCGAGGCGGGCCGCCTGTTCGCCGTGCCTACCTACAGCTTCGTGGCGATGGTGGCGCTGTTGGCGCTGGCGGGGGGCCTGAACCTGCTCACCAGCCACGGCTTCACTCCTGATCCGCCGCCGTTGGTGCGCGCCGCCGAACCGCTGGGGCTGTTTCTGATCCTGCGGGCTTTCAGCTCCGGCTGCTCGGCCATGACCGGCATCGAGGCGATCGCCAACGGCGTGCAGTTGTTCCGCAAACCGTCGGCCCAGCGGGCCCGCAGGACCCTGATGATGATGGGGCTGATGCTTTCGGCGATGTTCCTGGCGGTGAGCGGCCTGGCGCTGATGTATGGCGTGGCTCCCCATCCGGACATCACGGTGATGGCGCAGCTGGGGCAGCGGGTGTTCGGGGGCGGCAGCCCGCTCTTCTGGGCGTTGCAGATCACCACCCTGCTGATCCTGATGCTGGCGGCCAACACGGCCTTCGCCGATTTCCCGCGCCTCTCCGCCCTGCTCGCCCGCGACAACTTCCTGCCCCGCCAGATGGCCTGGGTAGGCGATCGGCTGGTGTTCCAGAACGGCATCCTTTTGCTGCTGCTGGCCACCGGTGTGGTGATCCTGATCAGCCAGGGCGACACCACGGTGGCGGTGAACCTCTACGCCCTCGGCGTGTTCATGGCCTTCACCCTCTCCCAGGCCGGGATGGTGGTCCACTGGTGGCGGGAACACGGAGTCCACTGGCGCCGCCATGCCCTGATGAACGGCCTCGGTGCCTTGAGCACCTGCATGGTGCTGCTGGTGATCGTGATCAGCAAGTTCGCGGAGGGCGCCTGGACCGTGGTGATCGCCATCCCGCTGCTGGTGCTGCTGCTGGCGCGGGTGCGGCTTCGCTACCGGCGGGTCATCGCCGCACTCGCCTTGAATGGCGAGGAAGGCCA
>VGPQ01000402.1 GCA_016882555.1 Cyanobacteria bacterium M_surface_7_m2_040 | reverse complement strand
CATCACCTCGACGCCGGCAAAGCTGGTCTGGCGCTTGTCGTTGGCGTTGAACGGGCTGATGCGCACCAGCCGGTGGGTGCCCTTTTCGTTGCGCAGGTAGCCATAGGCGTAGCGGCCCTCGATCTCGATCGTGCAGCTCTTGATGCCCGCTTCCTCGCCCTCGCTGAGCTCGTCGACCGTGACCTTCATGTTGTGGTCTTCGGCCCAGCGCGTGTACATGCGCATCAGCATCAGGGCCCAGTCCTGGGCGTCGGTGCCGCCGGCTCCCGCATTGATGCTGATCACGGCCCCTTCCTTGTCGTAAGGGCCGCTCAGCAGGCGTTCGAGCTCCCAGCGGTCGAGATCGGCGCGCAGCTGCTGCAGGGCGCCATGGGATTCGGCCAGCAGCTCGGCGTCGGGTTCGAGCTCGTAGAGCTCGAGCGTGGCTTCGGCGTCGGCCACGGCCCCCTGCCAGCGGCGCAGCTGCTCGAGCTGGCCCTTGACCTCGTCGAGCTGGCGCATTTTAGCCTGGGCGGCCTTCTGGTCATCCCAGAAGTCGCCCTGGGAGGCGAGCTGCTCCAGGTCTTGCTGGCGTGCGGTCAGGGCGGCGACGTCAAAGACAGTCCTGGGCTTGGCCCAGGCGGTCGGTGAGCTCGGAGAGGTCGCGCTTGAAATCGGTGAGATCAAGCGGGATTGCTGCCGCGGTGGTGGCTGCGTTGGTGGCGGGGCTGGCGGTCACTGGGGTGGAAGGGGGACGGGTCGTGGCGCGATGGCTGTGGGGCGCAGCGGTGCTGTGGGCGGTGGATGGCGCGCAACAGCAGAACGTGTCCTGACCGTACTGAATGGGGCGCAGTCACAGCGGCGTGTTGGGGGCGGCGCGGTCAGGTGGGGCGCTTTGGCCGGGACGCTTCGGCCGGCTCTGCGCAAGGTGTCCACAAAGGAGTCCTCCTTTTGCAGGGCTGAGCCGGTGACTGCCAGGTCTCGTGCGCGGCTGATGCGGGGCTGGCATCGGACTGATGCCGGTCTTGCGCGGCGAGGCTGCAGCGACCTCTCCCTAGGATTCGCCAAGCCGTTCTGGGACCCGATGGCAGCGAAGGTTGAGATCTACACCTGGCGGGCCTGCCCGTTCTGCATTCGCGCCAAGGCCCTGCTCGACCGCAAGGGGGTGGCCTACACCGAGTTCGCCATCGATGGTGACGAGGCTGCCCGCGCCGCCATGGCCGCCAAGAGCGGCGGCCGCCGCAGCGTGCCCCAGACCTTCATCAATGACCGCCATGTGGGGGGCTGTGACGACCTGCATGCGCTCGAGCGCGGCGGCCAGCTCGATGCCCTGCTGGCGGTCTGAACGGTGAGCACGGCCGTTGCTGCGCAAGCCCCGCAGCTGTTTGTGATGGATCCGCTGGAGCGGATCAACCCGGCCAAAGACACCACCTCGGCGCTGATGCAGGCGGCCCAGCGGGCGGCAGTGCCGCTGTGGGCCGCCAGCCCTGCCGATCTGCTGGCCCGCCAAGGCGATGGGCCGGGCGGCCACGGCGGTTGGGTGCGCGCCGTGCCAGTGATAGCCGAGCCCTGGTACAGCGCCGGCGAGCCCCAGCTGCTGCCGCTCACCGACTTCGGGGCCGTGTGGATGCGCAAGGACCCACCGGTCGACGAGGCCTACCTCTATGCCACCCACCTGCTGGAGCTGGCCGAGCGCCAGGGCGTGCGCGTGCTCAACCGGCCGGCGGCGCTGCGGGCCTGGAACGAAAAGCTGAGTTCGCTGCGCTGGAGCCAGCTGATGGCCCCCACCCTGGTGGCCAGCCGGGTGGAGGCGCTGGCTGCGTTCACCGCCGAGCAGGGCGAGGTGGTGCTCAAGCCCCTGGGCGGCCGCGCCGGCCAGGGGGTGGTGTTTGCCGCCGCCGGCACGCCGGGTCTGCGGGCGCTGCTGGAGCTGGTCACCGCCCAGGAAACCCTGCCGGTGATGGTGCAGGCCTTTTTGCCCGGGGTGGCGGCCGGAGACAAGCGCATTCTGCTGGTGGATGGTGAGCCGCTGGGGGCGGTGAACCGGGTGCCCAGCGGCGGTGCAGCGGGGGAGTTTCGCAGCAACCTGGCGGTGGGCGGTCAGCCCCAGGCCACCGAACTCAGCGCGGCC
>VGPQ01000401.1 GCA_016882555.1 Cyanobacteria bacterium M_surface_7_m2_040 | reverse complement strand
TGCGGCCCATCACCGGCATGTTGGCTTCATTCACAGCCAGGCGCAGCAGGCGGCCGGTGGAGCTGCCCACCACCAGCTCCTGGTCGTCGCGGCAGAGCACCACGCGCTGGAGGGTGACGCCGTCTTTGAGCTTGAGCACTGAGGCGGCACGGCCGGAGAGCTCCTGGAAATCCTCGATCGGTAATCGCTTGAAGCGCCCATCACTGCTCAGTAGGCCGATGCTCGTGCCGGCGGCGGCTTCGCCCGCGGGCAGGGGCAGCAGCTGCACCACCCGCTCGCCGCTCATCCCTTCCGGCAGGAACTTCTCGAGCGTGCCCGGTTGCTGACCGGCGAATTCCCAGCGCAACAGCGCCACGCGGCCGGCATCGGTGAAGGCGAGCAGCGCCGGCTTGTCGCTGATCGGCAGGATCAGCCGCGCCGGTGAGGGGTTGTCGCCCAGGGGTGCCGGCTCATCCAGGTGCAGGCGGCCCAGCAATTGCGGACCCACCACCTTCACCTGGCCGTCAGCCTGGATCACCAGACGGCCATCGCTGGCCAGGCCTTCGAAGGCGCGCTGACGCAGCAGTTCGGTGTTGGGGCGCTGAGCGGCCGTGCGTTGGGCCACCAGTTCATCGCCTCCTTCCACCAGGCGGGTGCGGCGCGGCGTGGCGAAGCGCTTCTTCAGCGCTTTGAACTCGGCCACCATCGCGTCGAGCATGGCGGGCCGCTCATCCAGGAGATGGCGCAGCCGGCTGCGTTCCTGGCGCAGGTCGTCGGCTTCCTTGCGCAGGCTTTCCTGCTCCAGGCCCGTGAGCCGGCGCAGAGGCATGGCCAGCACGGCATCGGATTGGCGCTCGTTGATGTCGAGATGCACCTGCAGGCTGGCCTTGGCGCTGGCGGCATCGGGGGCGGCGGTGATCATCTCGATCACCTTGGGCAGCGCATTGAGGGCGGTGATCAGGCCCTCCACCACCTCGAGGCGATCCTCCGTGCGCTTGAGCGCATGGCGGGTGCGCCGGATCAGGGTGAGTTCGCGGTATTCGAGGAATTCCTGCAGCAGTTGGCGCAGGGTGAGTTGGATCGGTTTGCCATGCACCAGCGCCAGCAGGATCGCGCCGTAGTTGCTCTGCAGGGCGGTGCGGCGCTGCAGTTCGGCGAGAACTGTTTCAGGGTTGGCGTCGCGGCGGAGCTCCACCACCACGCGCATGCCTTCGCGATCGCTCTCATCGCGGATGTCGGCGATGCCGTTGATCTTGCCGTCGTTCACCTGCTCGGCCAGCTTCTCGATCCAGCCGGCTTTGCTCAGCTGATACGGCAGCTCGGTGATCACCACGGCGCCACGCTTGTGGCGGCCCTTGCCAGGCTGAACTTCCTCGATGTGGGCCACACCCCGCATCGGGATACTGCCGCGGCCGTACAGATAGGTGTCGCGCACGCCACTGCCGATCAGCACCTCACCGCCGGTGGGGAAGTCGGGCCCGGGCACCAGCTCGAGCAGCTTCTCGTCGCTGAGATCGGGCTTGCGCACCAGGGCGATCAAGGCATCCACCACCTCGCCCAGGTTGTGGGGCGGGATGTTGGTGGCCATGCCCACGGCGATGCCCGTGCAGCCGTTGAGGATCAGAAACGGCAGCTGGGCCGGCAGCACCGTGGGCTCCTGCTGGGAGCCATCGAAGTTGGGGGCGAAATCAACGGTGTCGTCGCCGATCTCATCGAGCATCGCCTCGTTGGCGATCGGTGCCAGGCGCGTTTCCGTGTAACGCATGGCGGCCGGCGGGTCGTCGTCCACCGAGCCGAAGTTGCCGTGGCCATCCAGCAGCGGGTTGCGGCTGGCGAAGATCTGCACCAGGCGCACCAGGGCGTCGTAGACCGCCTGGTCGCCGTGGGGGTGGTATTTGCCCAGCACGTCGCCCACCACGCGGGCGCACTTGCGGTAGGGGCGATCTGGGGTGAGCCCCAGCTCGTGCATCGCATAAAGGATGCGGCGCTGCACCGGCTTGAGGCCGTCGCGAGCGTCGGGCAGAGCCCGGCCCACGATCACGCTCATCGCGTATTCGAGATACGAGCGCTGCATCTCCTGGTGCAGCTCGATCGGCTGAATGCGCCGATCGTCGGATGGATCCGGCAGCGGCTGTTCGG
>VGPQ01000400.1 GCA_016882555.1 Cyanobacteria bacterium M_surface_7_m2_040 | reverse complement strand
TGCACGTCATCCAGGCTGATGGCGTCACCAAGCTTGATCAGAGGGTGCCCCTCAGCCACCACCAGATGGGTGGGCATGCGCAGCAGATGACAACTCATCAGCTCGGGATCGTCGTCAGGGGGCGTATCGGGGTACATCCCGATCCAGGCATCCAGCACCCCATCGCGCAGCAGTCGCAAGGGCGCATGAACCTCCATGAAATCGCAAGCCCCCAGCACCCAATCGCTGGGAAGTGGATTGCACAGAATTGGGCCGGAATAGTACTGGGCATCAAGCCTGAGGATGGCATTGCATTACCAGCGATGGTGCTGATGCAATGCGCGAGCCATTGCCAGCAATTCCGTGTCTCCTTCAATCGCCCATTCGCCACGATTGCGGGCACAGGCAGGTTGCAATTGCGCGAGCGCACGGTTGCTTTTGCGGCTCACCGTGGATTGCGACATCGACAAAGCAGACGCCGCCCGCTCTCCCGTACGCCACCATTGCAAATAGTCGAGACAGGTCAGATCGCTGACACTGACAACCATCCACACCACACGATTCGCTATACTTTATTCTTGGCTGGCCCAGCTGTCAACCAATGGCGCAAACCTATGCCAAAAACGCACAATGTCTGGGCTCCGCTGCGCGAAGCAAGCGCTGCCTGTGCATTCGTGATAACTAAGGGGCCATGGCATTGATTCGTTGGTTATCTCGCCTGGCCTCCCGTGATCTGCCGGGAACGGTGGGCCCGTTGCTGGTCGCCCAGGGTTTTGTGATCGATGCCGAGGTCACCAGTGAGGTGCAGGTGTTCGCCACCGATCCCCAGCATGCCCCGATCCCCATGGACCAACGGGTCAGCTGCCTGGCGCAATGGACCGATCGTCGAGCCGGTGAGATTCAAATCGAGCTCCGCAGTTCGGAACCGATGCTGAAACGCGACACCCGCTGCGGAGCCGCCGGATCGCGGTTGCGCCCCCTTATCCCTCCTCACTGAGACTGCCGGCGGCATCCAACAGCGCCCGCAGTCGTCTCGCAAGCGCCTCGAGGGGGGCACCATCCGCGGGACGATCGCAACGCAACCCGGTGTCAGCGCCCATCCACACGGGGTGGCTTCCCTGCCAGAGCAGGGGGGCCTGATCATCCAACACGCGCGACAGCATCAGGTTGAGCTCACGCCCGCTGCGGTAGATCTCCAGCTCCAGATCGGCATGGGGCAGCCGCGTGCCGGCTCCATCCCGTGCCTCGATCAACAAGATGCAGTCCTGGCAATCACCCGTGCTGGTCGGCGGCTCGCCGCTGAAACGCACAGCGTGGCGATGCGGTTTCAGACAAAGATCAGCAGCCGCGGCAACCAACTGGCGCAGCCCATGCTCCTGCTCGTGAGCGCTGCCGTCCACGGCAAGCGCATCATCCATGCGGCTCACCCACAGCAACGATCTGACGCAACACCAGCTGAATCGGCCCAGCGCGGAAGCCCTGGTTCAAGCCTCCTTGATCATCAAATTTCGAATGCAGCAGCTGCAAGCGGGTGATCCTGGCAGGGTCAAAGCGCGGCTGAACGCCCAGGGGCAGTGAGGGCAGCGGTTGCGCCCGCACCGACGCCGTCAGCTGGCTGAAGGGCAGGGTCACGATGCTGACTCCGCTGGGATCGGTGGCGAACTCGCTGACCCAGCGCAACCCCCCCGGAATCAGGTTGGTGAGGCCGCCGATGCCATCGCTGCAGGCCACAGCCAACTTGAAGCGACGGCCTTCACCGGCGAGCTCGAGCTGCAAAGCATGGCAATCGGACAGATCCAGCGCGGGCGACAGCAGCGGCGAGCGGACGCTGATGAAACCGCCACCCTGCTCCACCACCTCGCCCTCAAACACGAGGCCATGGTCACTGTTGACCGTGACGCTGCCGCTGCTGCGGCCACCCATGATCGGGTCATTGAGGGCATGCCAGCCGGCAAAGCCATCGCCACGAAACAGCACCCTGTTGGGCACCGCTGCCTCTGTCGGAGTCACCGCCGCCGCCTGCGCAAGAACGCTCAGCCTGGCAGAGCGGCAGCGGCCGCCGCGTCAGCGAGCACCAGCACCTCAGCGGAGGGCTGCACCAGCCGGGCCGGCGTGCGTTGGGGGTCTTCCGTGGGATCGAA
>VGPQ01000399.1 GCA_016882555.1 Cyanobacteria bacterium M_surface_7_m2_040 | reverse complement strand
GTGCGATTGCACATACTGGAAGGCCTGCAGCAGGCGCAGGGTCTCATCCACGCTGCGGCCCACGGGCAGGTTGTTGATCGTGGCCTGCATGATCACGCCCTGGGGATCAATGATGAACAGACCGCGCAGGGCCACCCCGGCCTCCTCGTCGAGCACCTCGTAGGCGCGGGCGATCTCTTTCTTGAGATCGGCCACCAGCGGGTAGGCAATGTCGCCCAGGCCACCGTTCTTGCGGTCGGTCTGGATCCAGGCCAGGTGGCTGAATTCACTGTCGACCGAGACGCCCAGCACTTCGCAGTTGCGGCTGGAGAAGTCGCTGTAACGGTCGGAGAACGCCGTGATCTCGGTGGGGCAGACGAAGGTGAAGTCCAGGGGGTAGAAGAACAGCACCACGTACTTGCCGCGGTACTGAGACAGGGAGACCGACTTGAACTCCTGATCCACCACGGCAGTGGCGGTGAAGTCGGGAGCGGGGAGACCGACAAGCCTTGACATGGCGCAGTTGATAAAGGTCGAGATGGGTGTTGTGCCCCGAATACGCAGCAGGCGGCATGAAGCACGGAGTGGCCAACCACCAGCACTCAGGCGGCGAACGCCTCAGCGGTCATGGTTACACAAAGTCGGAACGACTTCGGCTTGGCTGCTTCACAATCTATCACGATCCCCAGGTTCCTGTTGCCGCCTAGGCTCAGACCATCCGACCAGATCCACAGGAGTGCCCCATGAGCTGGGATCCCGGCGTGCTGCGCAAATACAACACCACCGGCCATTTCCGGCTGTTGAATCAGTTGCGCTCGGAGTTGAAGGCCAACCCCCTGGTGAGGCCTGCCGAAGGCCAGACCGTGGGCGAGGCCAACCGCAGCAAGGCCCTGCTACGGGCCACCGAAGGCCGTGGACGTTCGGCAGCGAGCCGTGGCGGCGGCGGGCGCCGGGCGTCCGCCGTTCCCCAGAGCACGGCAGCTTCTGCAGCCAAGCCCGAGACCTTGACGACCGATGGCCCGTTCACGGTGGTGCCCTTGCTCAGTGACGACGAGGCCGCAGCATCGGCAGCGGGGTTCCGCAACCGCCTCAATGCGGTCGACCTGCGATAAGAAGTCAGCACGCGAATGGCTCGGGGGAGACTTGAACTCCCGACCTTGGGGTTATGAATCCCACGCTCTAACCAGCTGAGCTACCGAGCCGCGGTACGTAGAGTGTAGACGATGGGGCCTGGGCCTCCCCTTGGGATCGGGGCGCAGATCTCAGGCCCGCTGGGGCAGAAATTGCAGTGGATTGACCGCCCCACGACCTGGGGGGTGGATCTCAAAGTGAAGGTGGGGCCCGGTGCTGCGTCCGGTACTGCCCATCAGCGAGATCTGTTGACCCTGCTGAACCTCCTGCCCTTCCTGAACGAGCAGGCGGCTGTTGTGGGCATAGAGCGAACGGCTGCCATCGGGATGGTTGAGGGTTACCAGGTAGCCATAGCCGCCACCATGCCAGCCAGAGAAGCTGACCACGCCGTCCTTGGCGGCCACGATCTGGGTGCCGACGTTGTTCGCGATGTCGATGCCTTTGTGCATGCGCCCCCAGCGCCAGCCGAAGCCTGAGCTGAACATGCCACGGGTTGGCCAGATCCAGCCATCGGCCGAGAGATCGCGGTTCGAGGGGTCATCGTCACCGCCGAAATCCGGGAGCTCAGGCCAGCTGAGGCCGCCGCTAGCGCTGGGCTTGAGGCCCAGGATCAAGCGCTGACGGGGCGGAGACGACTGCACCACGCGGATGGGAGCTCCCACCACCAGGCGAGCTGTTTCAATACCGGGATTCTGGCGCAGCAGCTCCTGGAGGGTCATGCCGTAGCGCGTGGCGATCTTGCGCAGGCTGTCCCCAAATTTGACGACGCTGTTGGTCTCCACCGGCGGAAGATCGCGCAGCGGCGGGGTGCGCTTGAGATCACTGGTGTCGAGCTGAGGCAGCAGCTTGGCGAGCCGCGCCTGTTGGCTTGGAAGCACAAGCCAGTCGCCTTTGTCGAACTGGTGATCGGGGTTGACGTCGTTGAGGCCCGCCAGCCTGCTGTTGGGGAGCTTCAGCAGCTCAGAGAGGGCACTGAGGCTGGTGGTTTGCCGCAGCTTGACCCAGATCCGGTCA
>VGPQ01000398.1 GCA_016882555.1 Cyanobacteria bacterium M_surface_7_m2_040 | reverse complement strand
GGGCAACTGACGCAGAGCTTGAGCGGATGAAACAGCTGGTGCTCTCCAGCGAAGCCCTCACCGAAAGCTTCGCTGGCTGAGCCGGTTCAGCTGCGCAGCTCCTTGGCCATCGCCTTGAAGGGGTTGATGTCGCCGGGCTTGCCCCCGGGCTGTTGGGTGATGGCCGGTTGTGCCTGATCGGAAGCCTGCTGATCCTTGGCCTGTTTGATCGCCGCTGGCCCACCCGGCACGTTGACGCCAACGGCTGAACCTTTCATACGCTGGTCCAGCTCCGCCTTGCTGAGCTGCTGGGCAAACGTCTTCTTGACCGGCTTGGGAACCCCATCATTAAGGCTCAGTGACTCGTCCTTGGAGGTGGAGCCGCCGAGGCCCTCGCTCTTGCGCTCGAGCCTGGCCTCCATCGAGGCGACCTCGGCAACCATTTCCTTGTTGCCGGGGCTGTCGAGCGTGCCCGGGAAGGTGTGGCGGATCGTGTTCGACCGCTTCATGAAGGACACATTGCCCAGGCTGCTGGATGCCTCAGGCTCCAGAAAAACCGTGTTGTCTGGTTTTTTGGGGGCGTTGGCCTCGGCGGCACTGGCGGCAGCCTTGCCACCGAACAGACGATCGAACAGACCCATCAGCAAGGCGCAAATGCTGGACAAACACTAGCGGCCGCAGAGGTCATGACCATGGGTATCCGTACCACAACTCTGCAAAAGGCCACGTTTGTCCAGCTCCCGGGCGATCGCGTCGCAGACCAATGGTGTCGCCCCCCAGGCCGGCGCCATCGTGTAGTCGTACCAGGCCTCGGCCCCATCAAAGCCCTGCGCCGCCGCTGCCGCGAGCAGGCGCTGATAGGGCAGCCGGTAGCGGGCTGGATGGGCCAGCAGGGCCAGGCCCCCGGCTTCATGGATCTGCTCGACCACGACGGCAGCCCGCAGGGCCTCGCCCACCTGGCTGACGCCCTGCAGATAGGGCCCAAGGCTGGGGTGATCGTCCCCATACCCCAGAGCCAGCACGTGCACCAGGCAGCCGTCCAGCAGGGCACTGATCTCCACCCCGCGCCAGAGCTGCGGCACAGCCAGGCCGGCCGCTGCCGCGTCCTGAAACACTTCGGCCACGGCAGCGTGGGCCGCGTTGCTGTGGTGGTCGGTCACCGCCAGGTGCTCAAGACCGATGGCCAGGGCCTGCTGCGCCAACTGGGGTGGCGTCAGGCTGCCATCGCTGCATTGCGTGTGGCAGTGGAGGTTGACGCGGGTGGGGCAGCAGCGCGGTGTGATCCCGCGCAAAACCGGGGTGAGGGGGTGCCGCTGCTGCCGGAGGGTGAGGGCTGGGGCCGGCATCGGCGTCAGGTGCCCCCTGTGGCGGCCTCGGCCCTCAGGCGCCGCCAGCGCGCATAGAACTGGATCGAAGCCGCCATGAACACCACCAGGGCCACGATGAACCAGGTGGCGGCACCGGTGGGGAATTGGTTCTTGAACACCACCAGCATCACCACGATCACCAGCAGCAGGGTGGGCAGTTCATTGAGGGCGCGCAGCTGACGGCCGCTCCAGCTGCAGTGGCCCCGCTGCAGCTGTCCCATCAGCCGGTAGCAGAACCAGTGATAAGCCAGCAGGGCGGCCACGAAGCCGAGCTTGGCGTGCATCCACCCCTGCTGCAGCCAGGTGGGGTTCACCACCAACAGCCCAATGGCGCACGCCACAGCCACCACCATGCCGGGGGTGGTGATGATGTTGGCCAGACGGCGTTCCATCAGGCTGTACTGCTGCTGAAACGCCTCCCGCACGGTGGGCTCGAGTTTCTCGGCCTCACGGTGGTAGATGAACAGGCGCACCAGATAGAACAACCCCGCAAACCAGACCACGACCCCGACGATGTGCAGGGTCTTGAACCAGAGGTAGGCCTCGGGGGGCAAAGTCAACGCCAGGGGCATGGCACAACGGCGATCTGGCCAGGCTAAGGCGGTGGTGGTGGTGCTGCCTGGGCACTGCGCTGATTGGAACGGTGGTCTTGGGCGATGTCTCGGATCTCGTCCAGTTCTCCGGGCTCGATCCGCGCCAGCTGCTTCATCACCAACGCCATGCGCGGGTTGCCCTGCAGCTGCTGCTGATGGCGGGCCAGAAAATCCCAGTAGAGACTGTT
>VGPQ01000397.1 GCA_016882555.1 Cyanobacteria bacterium M_surface_7_m2_040 | reverse complement strand
GAAGCATGGGTTCCCATCCGTGGCCAATCATCCAAACCACGGCAACCAAGACCGGTGGCCATCGATGCCCAAGCCCTGACGCACGCGCCTGGCTGCTCAACGCGGCGTTCGGCGTGCCCACCGCCAGGCCAGGGCCGCGGCCGTCAGCAGCAGCAACGGCAGCTCGCCGCAGCGGTCGTAGGGCGTGAGCGTCGTCAGCAAGGGCACGGTGACCAGCGCTGTGCCGGCCACCCCTAGCGGCAGCTGGGCCTGCACGGCGCCGCGGGGGTTGATCAACAGGCTGGGGCCGGTGTTGGCGGCGCTGACCACCCAGCGGCCGGTTTCGAGCGCGCGCAGCTGGGCCAGGGCCGTGAACTGCTGCTGCAGCTGCGGCGGATAGGGGTCCAGGTTGGCGCTGGCCAACAACCAGCTGGCGCCATCGCGCACAGCCGCCGCCAGGGCTGCACCATCGGAGAGCTCGTAACAGATGGCGGCGGCCAGCGCACCGTTCGGGCGGGGCAGCAGCCGCGACGGTGGACCGGGCTCGATGCCGCCCACCGCCGACAGGCCGCTCCAGCGCACCCAGGAGGCCAGTGGCACCCACTCGCCCAGGGGCACCAGACGATGCTTGTCGAGCCAGCTGCTTGGCTGCTGCTCACCGGCTGCAAAGCGCAGCAGGCTGCTGCGCTGCTGCAGCGCCTCGACCCCCTGGTGCCAGCGAAAGCCGCCGCTGATCAGCTCGATCGGCGCCGGTTCGGCCAAGCGGGGCTCCAACCCCAGCGCCCCCTCGGGCAGCACCAGCAGATCAGCGCCCTGGGCGGCCCCCTGGGCCAACGCCGCCAGCAACTGACGCCGGAGCCGCAGCTGCTGGGGGGCCGTGAACTTGTCACGGGTGGGGATCGCGGGCTGCAGCACCAGCACCCGCTGGCTGGGACCCGCGAGCGGTTGAGCAGCCAGCAGGGCAGCACCCAGCAGGTGGGCCCCCAGCAGCGCGGCCAGCAGGGCGGCGGCGAGGCGGCGGCGGGCTTGACCGCGCCACAGGCGCCACAGCAACCAGCCGATCAGCAACTGCACAGAGCACACCAGACCGCTGCCCCCCAGGGCCGCCAGCGCCGCCAGGGGCCGATCCCCTGGCAAGGCCGATGCACCCAGGCCCAGCCAGAACAAGGGGCCTTTGGCCAATGCCCCTTCGGCCACGCCCCAGAGCAGCGCCAACAGCAGCGCCGTCTCGACTCGACGCGGATCCAGCCAACGGGCCAACCGCACCCACAGGCCCACCAGGGCTCCGGCCAACGCGGCGATCAGCACCAACAACGCCACGCACAGGGGCAGGCTGAGCGGCAGCGGCACCCCGATCCAATCGAGCGGATGCAGCGCCAGCAGCCAGCGATGGCTGAGCGCCAGAGCCGCAAACCCCCACAGCGCACCGCACCAGAATGGCCGCAATGCCTGGGCTGCAGCAGCCCAGAGGCCTGCCAGCGCCAGCCACAGCAGCGGCGGCTGACCCAGGGGCGGCACCGCCAGCCCCGCAACCAGGCCGAAGCCAGCTGACAGAATCAGCTCCAGCTTCCAACCCCAGCGGCCTGCGGCCATGCGCGACATCCTGATCAGCTCGGCGGTCTGCGTGATCTGCCTGATGGTGGCTCTGGTGAGCCAGCTCGTGGCACCCACCACAGTGGCAGCCGCACCGCCGGCGGCCCAGGCCCTGGAGGCCCCGGCCTCGCCAACGCCTACCGCACCCGCGGCGGCCAAGCCCGCCGGGCGCTTGGAGCTCGACCCCGACGATCCGAATCCCACCCTGTTTGCCATGGCGCCTCAGAACAACAGCGACCTTGCCCAGGCGGGCGCTTTGGGCGGCGAGCTCAACGCCCCCAAGGAGCGCCAGACCCCCAGCGGCCTGCGCATCACCGATCTGGTGGTGGGCACGGGCGAGGAGGCGGTGACGGGGAAAACCGTGGTGGTGAATTACCGCGGCACCCTCGAGAACGGCACCGAATTCGACAGCAGCTACGGCCGCGGCCCCTTCAGCTTTCCGCTGGGCGGTGGCCGGGTGATCCGCGGCTGGGACGAGGGTGTGGCCGGCATGAAGGTGGGCGGCAAGCGCAAGCTGGTGATTCCGCCCGATCTGGCCTACGGCGAACGCGGTGCT
>VGPQ01000396.1 GCA_016882555.1 Cyanobacteria bacterium M_surface_7_m2_040 | reverse complement strand
CCACATGAGCCTGCATCCGCTGATGGACGCTCTGGCTGCCCGCATCCGCAGCCGGTGGCAGCTGTTGCCCGAGCTCGCCCCCCTGGCCCTGGCGGACGACCTGGCCGAGATCAGCGGCAGCCTGGACGGCGAGGCCCTGTTCATCCGCAATGAACTGGCCCAGTGCCGTGGGCTGCGCAAGCTGCACCTGGAGACCGCTCGCCTGGGGGCCGGCCTGCAGATCCTGCACTGCGTGTTCTTCCCCGACCCCCGTTTCGATCTGCCCGTGTTCGGTGCCGATGTGGTGGCTTCGCCGGCCGGGGTGTCGGCGGCGATCGCCGATCTTTCGCCCACCTGCGGTGCCCTGCCGTTGGGGCTGGATCAGGCTCTGGCTGCCGATCCCGGACCTGCCTTTCGTCAACGCCGCGAGCTGCCACCCTGGGGGTCAATCTTCTCGTCCCATGTGTGCTTCATCCGCCCCGATGGCGCCGATGAAGAGCAGGCCTTTGTGGACCGCGTCGATCGTTTTCTGCAGCTGCTGCACAACGCCATCGATGCCGGCGCTGCCGATGCCGCTGATGCCCCAGCTACGGTGAAACGCTGGCAAGGACAGCTCAGCTATTGCAGACAGCAGAAGCGCAACGACAAGACCCGCCGCGTGCTGGAGAAGGCGTTCAATCCCAGCTGGGCCGATCGTTACATCGAGGAACTGCTGTTCGACGATCCACCGGCGCCGTGAACAGCCTGTTGAGCCGCATACCCCGTCTGGGCTGGATCGCGGCGGGTGGCATTGGCCTGGTTCTCGTGCTCGTGGCCGTGTTGCGGCCCCAGCCCAAGCCTGCGCAGGCGCCAGCCGCTGTGGTCGCTGCTGCCAGCCGGCCCGCCGCCCTTCAGGGTGTGGCCGCCCTGGGCCGTCTGGAGCCGGCTGGCGATGTGCGCAAGCTGGCGGCGCCGTCGGGTGGCATGGGCATCAGCCCCCGCGTGTCGGCGCTGTATGTGCGTGAGGGCGACCGCGTCCAACGCGGCCAGCTGCTGGCCAGTTTTGACAACCGCCCGGGGCTGCTGGCCCAGCGCGAGCTGCTGTTGACCCGCATCCAGAGCCTGTCCCAGCAGCTGCGCATCCTTGAGGCCCAGACCGCCCGCTACCGCGGCCTGACCCGCTCGGGAGCCAACCCGGCCGGCGATCTGGATGCACGGGAGATTCAGCTCAGCGAGCGTCGCGGCCAGCTCAGCGAGGCCCGCGCCGAGCTCAAGCGGCTCAATACCGAGATCACCCTCTCGGAATTGCGCTCCCCGATCAACGGCCTGGTGCTGCGCGTCGATGTCCAACCAGGCGAACGACCCGATGCCAACGGCATCGTGGAGGTCGGTGCCAGCCAGGCGATGGAGGTGGTGGCCGAAGTGTATGAAAGCGACATCAGTCGCATTCGCGTCGGCCAACCGGTGACCGTCGAAAGCGAAAGCGGGGGCTTCAAGGGGCAGCTCCGGGCCCGGGTGCTGCGCATCAGTCCCCAGGTGCGGCAGCGCCGGGTGCTGAGCACCGATCCCAGCGCCGACGCCGATGCCCGCATCGTCGAGGTGCGCCTGGCGTTGGATCCGGCCGAGGCGCAGCGTGTTCAGAGCCTGGCGGGCTTGAAGGTGATTGCCCGCTTTCAGCCCTGAGTGATGGCAGATGCGCTTTGGCAGCGGGCGGTGGCGATCTGGCGGGGCCGCCGCATCCCACTTTCCTGGCTGCTGTTGACCCGCCAGCCGATGCGCCTGGCCGTGGCCCTGGCCGGTATCGCTTTCGCCGGCATTTTGATGTTCATGCAGCTCGGCTTTCGGGACGGCCTGTTCGAAGCCAGCGTCACTGTGCACAAGCTGTTTGACGCCGACGTGGTGCTGGTCAGCCCCCGCACCATGAGTTCGATTGGCATGGCCAGTTTCCCGCGGCGGCGCCTGGTGCAGACCCTGGCGGATCCCGATGTGATCGGCATCAGCCCGATCAACTGGAACCTGTTGCTGTGGCGCAACCCCGAGGCGCGCACCACCCGTTCGATCCTGACCCTGGGGATCGAGCCTGACGATCCGATCTTTCTGGATGAGACGATCCGGCGCCAGGCCCGGTTGCTGCAGAACCGCGGCTGGGTGCTGTTCGATCAGCGATCCAGGCC
>VGPQ01000395.1 GCA_016882555.1 Cyanobacteria bacterium M_surface_7_m2_040 | reverse complement strand
TGGAGGCGGAAGCGCTGGATCCCGATCGCTTGCTGGAGCTCGAGAGCCACAGCCGCCAGGGCAACAGCAACTGGCTGCTGCACTTAGGCGTGAAGCCAGCTCAAGCCTCGGAGCTCCTGGCAGATCCTGCTCTAGACGGTGTGGCCTGCAGCCTGGCGGCGGGGGTGGGCCTGGGCATTGCCTGGGCTGACGCCGGCAGCCTGCCCAGCTACCGAGTGGATCAGCTGCGGCAGCGCTGCCGTGCCCTGGGTGGTCAGCTGAGTGTGCTGGTGCAGCCGGCGAACGAGAACCCCCTGCCCTGCTGGGAGGCCAGCCCCGCTGCTGCCGTGATCGAAGCGCTGAAACGGGAATTCGATCCCATGCAGCAACTGGCCCGCGGCCGCCTGCCAGGGGTGGTTCAGGCCGCGGTGATCCGATAACGACAGCGGAGTTCGCAGCGTTCACCGGGCTGCAACTGCAGGCCCAGTTCGCCGCGAGGAGCACTCCAGGGCTCCAGGCAGAGCATCGGCCGCGGTGGATCGCTCCACAACACCGCATGGGCAAACGGGGGCTGCATCTGCAGCTCCACAGCGGCACCCGTTCCCGTACACACCCGAGGCGCTAATCCGGCGCCGGCAGGCCAGGTCACCCGCAGATCCACGCCCTGCTCCAGCCGAGCCAGCTGCTCCGCCGTCGCGGCCTCGGCAGCTGTGAGGTGATCCCAACAACGCTCTGGCACGCCATCCACCCGAGCCCGCGCGAGGCTCGCCACCTGCAGGTAGGGGTGCAGACCCAGGGCAAACGGCATCGGCCCAGCTTCTGCTGCACCAGCCCGGTGCTCCACCACCGCTCGAATCACCAGCGCATCGGGCTCCAGCTGATAGTCGAGGCTCAGCTGAAACCGAAAGGGATAAGCGCTGTGGGTGGCGGGGCTATCGCTGAGGGTGAGACGAATCCCATCGCCGCTGTCCAACGCTGCCAATTCCCAGGGCAGATCCCGCGCAAAGCCGTGCTGAGCCATCGGGAAACGGCCCTGGGGCAACACCAGCGCACCATCCGGCAAGTTCCCGCACACGGGAAACAGCACGGGAATGCCGCCGCGCACGCTTTTGCTGGGATCAGCGAACCGCTCGGAATCGAAATAGAGCCGCTCCTCACCACTGCAGCGCCAACCCACCATCAGGCCGCCCCGCTCCGGCACCACCCGCAGCTGATCGCCGCTGACAGAGGTGAACTGCCAATGGGGAAAGGGAGCGACTTGGCGGGTGAGGGTCATTGCAGCGTGGCCAGCCACTCCACCATGGCCCGGTTCACCTGATCCGGCACCTCGTCGTGGGGGCAGTGGCCGGCCTGCAGCACCACTTCGGTGGTGTTGGCGGGGGCATGGCGCTGGAAGGCACCGCGGCGGCCGGCGGCGTTAATCCACGGGTCGCGGATGCCCCAGAGCAACAGCAGCGGCGCCTGCAGCTGGGCGAACAGCTCATCGAGCGGTTGGCCGCGGGGAATATCGAACACGGTGCGGAAGACCCCGAAGGCGCCGGGGTCGCGACTGGGCCGCAGGATCGACTCCACCAGCTCGTCGTCCACGTTGGTGGGGTCGACGTACACCTGCTTGAGGGTGCGGCGCACATTGCCGGGGCGGCGCATGTTCTCGAACAGCAGCCGCTGCAGGAGCGGGCTCTTCAGCAAGGCGCTGCCGATAGTGCGGCGGGCGATGGCACCCCAGCCCTTCGGTTCACCCTGCTCATCGGAGAAGGGGCCGGCCGCATTCAGCAGCACCACGCCCGCACATTGATCGCCCAAGGCCGCACCGGCCGCTAAGGCCGCATAGCCGCCGAGGGAGTTGCCCACGAGCACCGTGGGCCGGCCGATGCGCTCGCGCACGTACGCCACCAGCTGATCGCGCCAGAGCGCACCGCCATAGCGGGGCCCCTCGGGCTTGGCACTGCGCCCGAACCCGAGCAGGTCGAGGGCATGCACCTCGTAGTGCTCGGCGAGCACGGGGATGTTGAAGCGCCAGTGGTCGGTGGAAGCACCGAAGCCGTGCACAAGCAAGATCGCCGGGCCCTTGGCCGTACTCTCGGGCTCACGGCTGAGGCTGTGGATCGGATGGCCCTCAAAGGTCCACGCCGCTGCAACGGTCACCGGCAACACCAAGCTGGGTGG
>VGPQ01000394.1 GCA_016882555.1 Cyanobacteria bacterium M_surface_7_m2_040 | reverse complement strand
AGCAAGCTGGCCGGCATCAACCGGCACCGCGCAGGGATGCTGCTCCTGGCCCAACTGGTCGCGCCGCCGCTGCAGCCTGGCCCGGCGCGCCTGCCGGACGAGATGCCGCTGCGCCAACAGCGGCCCCAGACACCCAAGCCGCAGCGGCCGGTCTTTCCCCTGCCCGAGGGCACACCGGAGCCCACGGCTCCCGGCACCAGCCCCGAGGCCGCTCCTGAGCCCCTTAGTCCGGCTCCGGCCATCGAAGGGCAGACGCCCTACAGCCCCGAGCAGCTGCAGCAGATCCTGAGCAGCTGCCGGCGGCGCACCGCAGGCGACACCCTGATCGCCTGTGCCGCGGCCCTAACGGCCAGGCTCACGGCCGACGGCTACGTGAACTCAAGGGTGTTTGTGCAGCGCGCCCCGGCCCCCGGCGCGCTCAAGGTGGTGCAGGGCCGCATCGCCGAACTGCGGATCAGCAGCAGCGATGCGTCCCTCGCCAAGGCCATGCGCCAGCGTCTGCGCGGGCTGCAGGGCGAAGTGCTGCATCTGCCGACCCTGGAGCAGCAGCTCGTGCAACTGCGCAGCCTGCCTGGCGTTGGGCAGATCAAGGGCAGCCTGGGACGGCTGGGCAGTGATCCCACCGAAGCCATCCTCAACCTGGCGATCGAACCGGCGCCGGCCCCCTGGACCGGGGACATCAGCGTGCGCAACGACGGCAATGCCGGCAGCGGCGAATGGCGGGCGGTCGGCATCGTGCTCAAGAACAACCTGGCCGTGCGGGGCGACACCTTTCTGGCCTATGGGGAGCTGAACGCCGATCAGCAAGCCGAACTGGGAGCCACGATCAGCTCCCTGAGCTACACGTTCCCCCTGGCCGACCGCCTCAGCTTCAGCGCCTCGTTCGGCTACAGCCAACGCAATCTGGTGGAGCTCGAGGGCAACTATTCGTTTCGCCAGGTCCAGGCGCTGGGTCAGCTGGAATGGACCCTGCACCAGGGGCTCAACCAGCGCTGGATGCTGTTCGCAGGCTTCAGCGGCAACACCGCCTCCAGCTTTCAGGGGGGCATCGCCGCCCGTCTGGTGGGGGGCGAACAGGACCCCGTGCCCCAGATCAGCACCGGCTACCTGCGCGGTGGTGTGGCCTTCGGCGGCAACGCCGGACCCCTGAGCTGGGGCGGCAACATCTATGCCCTGCAGGGAATCGCCGGAGTGAGCACAGCAGAGCAGCTCGCCTCTCTCGCCAGCGTGGGTACGGACCCAGGCCAGTCCACGGCGCTGGGTGGTCTGATCAGCATCGCCTGGGGCCTCAGCAGCCGTCTGCAGTTCAACGGGCGCCTGGCCGGCCAGATCGCCTTCAACCAGCTCACCAATGCGATGGGCTTCGCCCTGGGCAGTGACGTGGGGCTCAAGGGGTTGCCGGGCACCTTGATCAGCGGCGACAACGGCTACCTGTGGACCACCGAACTGGCCTACACGCTTTGGCGCAACAGCCAGCAGGCCGTGCAGCTGGTGCCGTTTCTGGGCTACGGCGGCATCAGCTTTCAACGCAATCGCGCCGTGGTGAGCGACACCGTCGGCTCCGGCGGCGTGCTGGCCCGCTGGCTGGCGGGTCGCCACTGGACCCTGGAGCTGGGCTGGATCGATGCGATCGACGAAGGCAATCGCGCGATCTGGGGCAACTGGTTGCTGGGCAGTGGTGTCTACACGAAGATTCAGTACCGCTTCTGAACGCATGTGGGAGTTAAAAAAGTCCCAGCGAAACCTGCTGATCCGCCTGGCGCCCTACGGCATTGCCGCCCTGGTCCTGCGGGGTCTTGAGGTTTCGCAGGTGCTCGAAGGCGTCAACCTGCTCGTCTACGACCTGATCACCAACCTGCGGCCGTCCCCGTCGGCACAACGGCTGCCGATCGCAATCATCGGCATCAGCGAGAGCGACATCAGGGCCTACGGCTGGCCCATCGACGATCGGCTGCTGTGCCAGGCCATTGACGACCTGAGCACCGATGGTGCCGCCGCCATCGGCCTGGATCTCTACCGCGACAAGGGCGTCGGGCCCGATCAGGCCTGCCTGCGCCAACGGGTGCGTAGCAACCCCAAGCTGGTCTCGATCTTCAACCTGGCCGATGGCATTGGCCCCATTCCCGGGACGCCGACCTCCCAGCGCGCCTACAAC
>VGPQ01000393.1 GCA_016882555.1 Cyanobacteria bacterium M_surface_7_m2_040 | reverse complement strand
GATTGCAGCCACCTAGGCCAGTGATGAGGTGCTCAATGCCTCGTTCACGCCGGCCACGATCGAAAAGACGGCGGCCGACCCTCGCTATGACCGCATTCACCTGGCCACCCATGCCGAGTTTTTGCCTGGGGGTGCCAGCAAATCCAAGCTCTATTCGGGCACGGGCCCAGTGCCCTTGGTGAGCCTGGCCAATCTGCGCAAGCAGCGCCAGGGTGTGCCGATCGATCTGATTGCCTTCAGCGCCTGCCGCACCGCTTTGGGGGATCCCGACAGCGAACTGGGCTTTGCTGGCCTGGCGCTGCAGGCCGGAGCCCGCAGCGCCATCGGCACGCTTTGGTATGTGGATGATGTGGCCACCTCGGCCTACTTCATCCAGGCCTACCGCTACCTGTAGCAGGGCATCCCCAAGGCCGAGGCACTGCAATTCACCCGCCGCGATTTCGCCAGCGGCCGGGTGCAGCTCTTGGGCGATCAGATCCTGGCTGGTGATGGGCAGGTGCTGCTCACGGGTCTGACCACGGCGCAACAGCGGCGCGTGGCCGATGGCCTGAGCAACCCCTACTTCTGGGCGGGCATCGAGCTGCTGGGCGCTCCCTGGTGAACCATCAGCTCTGCAGGTAGGTGCTCTGGCCCAGGCTGGCTTCCAGGTGGGCCATCAGCCGGCTGGCTTCGCTGATCTTCAGCTGACCGCGGCCGATGGCCTCCTCGCTGGCCAACCGCAGCCGCTCGAGCAGCAGCTCGGGGCTGTGCTCCATCGCCTTGAGCACCTCGGCATTGGTGTCGCCCCGCACCACGTGGTCGACCCGGTAGCCGCCCGCGGCCTGCAGGCGGATGTGCACCGAATTGGTGCTGCCGAACAGGTTGTGCAGGTTGCCCATCACCTCCTGGTAAGCCCCCGCCAGAAATAGGCCCACCCAGTAGGGCTCGCCGGCGCGCAGTTCATGGAGCTCGAGCAGCGGTTTGACCTGGCCGCGGTCGATGAAGCGCTCGAGCTTGCCGTCTGAATCGCAGGTCAGATCGGCAAAGCTGCCCAGGGCCGTGGGCCGTTCATGCAGCCGCTGGATCGGCAGCACCGGAAACAGCTGATCGATCGCCCAGGTGTCGGGCGCTGAGCGAAAGATCGACAGGTTGGCGTAATAGGTGGCCGCCAGGGTGGCGGGCAGCTGGCGCAGCTCCTCCGGCACCGGGGCGTCGGTGGGCAGCGCCGCCAGCCGTTGGGCGATGGCCTGGCCGCAGGCGCCGGTGAGCTGCTCGGCCACCGCCCGCTGGGGCAGGTTCAGGTAGCCCAGGCGAAAGGCGGCCAGGGCATCCTCCTTGAACTTCAGCGCGTCGTTCCAGGCTTCCTGCAGCTGCTCCGGTTCGCTGGCGGCCTCCAGGCCGGCCATGGTGAGCCGCAGGTTGCGCAGCACCAGCGGTTCTTCGGCGTCGGCGGCCGGAGCTGGTGGCGCCGAGGCGCGGCTGGGGCCTTCGGCCCCCAGCACGTCAAACACCAGCACCGAGAAGTGGCTGGCCAGGGCCCGGCCGCTCTCGCTCACCAGGGTGGGCACTGGCACACCGTGGGGTTCGCAGCACTCGCGCACGGTGGCCACCACGTCGTTGGCGTAGTTCTGCAGCGAGTAGTTGGTGGAGGCCGCCGTGGCGGTGCGGCTGCCGTCGTAGTCGACCCCCAGGCCGCCGCCCACATCCAGATAGCCCATGGGGGCCCCCAGGCGGGTCAGCTCCATGTAGATCTGGCCGGCCTCCTGCAGGGCGTCTTTGAGTACGGCGATGTCGTTGATCTGGCTGCCCACATGAAAGTGCAGCAGTCGCAGCTCGCCCAGTAGACCCGCCTCGCGCAGGGCTTCAACGCTGGCCAGCAGATCGGGCAGCGACAGGCCGAACTTGGCCTTCTCGCCCACCGAGCTGCCCCAGCGGCCGGTGCTGCGGCTCGAGAGCCGCGCCCGGATGCCGATGAAGGGGGCGGCACCCAGCTCTCGGCTGGCTTCGATGATGCGGGCGGCCTCGTCGGCCTGCTCGATCACCACCACCGGCTGGCGCCCCAGCCGCCGCGCCAGGATCGTCGTTTCGATGTAACGGCGATCCTTGGTGCCGTTGCAGATCAGCAGGGCTTCGGGGTCGCTGAGCAGCGACAGGGCGATCAGCAGCTCGGCCTTGCT
>VGPQ01000392.1 GCA_016882555.1 Cyanobacteria bacterium M_surface_7_m2_040 | reverse complement strand
GATCGCGTCCTGCTCGCTCAGCGAGGGCACCACCTGCCGCAGGGTGACGACCACGTACTCCATCGAGTTGACCGGGTCGTTGTGCAGCAGCACCTTGTAGCGGGGCGACGGCTTGCGCACCCGCTCGGGCGCCTTCTCCATGACCGCTGCGCCGCCCGTTTCGCGCGACGGGGTCTGGGTGGCCATGGGGGCGACCACCAGTTCGGGGCGGGTTGCCAAGGTGGACACCTTTGTGGTCACAACTGCAGTGGTCACGACGGCAACACCCCCACGGGACATCGGCACGAATTGATCGGAACGAGGCGTCAGTTTAGGGAGCGCCTTCCGCAAGAGGCCTCCCTGTGGCTCAGGCGTTCAGGGCGCTGTGGATGCGGCGCATCGCCTCGAGCACGTTGCCTTTGCTGTTGAACGCCGACAGCCGGAAATACCCTTCGCCTGCGGCGCCGAAGCCGCTGCCGGGGGTGCCCACGACGTGGGCCTTGCCCAGCAGCAGATCAAAGAAGTCCCAGGAATCCACGCAGGCAGGCGTTTTGATCCACACGTAGGGAGCCTGCTCACCGCCATAGACCTGCAGGCCGGCGGCCGTGAGCTCACGGCGAATGATGGCCGCGTTCTCCATGTAAAAGGCGATCAGCGCCTTCACCTGGGTCTGGCCCTCGGGGCTGTAGACCGCCTCGGCGCCGCGCTGCACGATGTAGCTCACCCCGTTGAACTTCGTGCACTGGCGCCGGTTCCACAGGCCCCAGAGCTCCACTGCTTCGCCATTGGCGGCGGTGCCCATGAGCCCGCGCGGCACCACGGTCAGGGCGCAGCGGGTGCCGGTGAAGCCGGCGTTCTTGGAGAACGAGCGAAATTCAATGGCGCACTCGCGGGCGCCGTCGATCTCGTAGATCGAGTGGGGCAGGCTGGAGTCCTGAATGAACGCTTCGTAGGCGGCGTCAAACAGGATCAGGGCGCCGTTGGCACGGGCGTAGTCAACCCAGGCCTTGAGCTGGTCCTTGGTGGCGACGGCGCCGGTGGGGTTGTTGGGGAAGCAGAGGTAGATCAGATCGACCTTCTCTGTGGGGATCTGGGCGGTGAAGCCGTTCTCCGCATTGATCGGCAGGTAGGTGAGGCCGCCGTACTGGCCGGCGTCGTCGGCGTCGCCGGTGCGGCCCGCCATCACGTTGCTGTCGACGTACACCGGATACACCGGGTCGGTCACGGCGATGCGGTTGCCCTCGCCGAGGATGTCGAGGATGTTGGCGCTGTCGCACTTGGAGCCGTCGGAGACGAAGATCTCCTCAGCAGAGATCTGGCAGCCACGGGACTGAAAGTCCTGAGCTGCAATCTTTTCGCGCAGCCACGGGTAGCCCTGCTCGGGGCCGTAGCCATGGAAGCCCTCGCGGGTGCCCATCTCGTCGATGGCGGCCTTCATGGCGCTGCGGCAGGCCTCCGGCAACGGCTCGGTGACATCGCCGATGCCCAGACGAATGATCGGTGCGGCGGGGTTGGCCTCGCTGAAGGCCTTGACCCGCCGGGCGATCTCGGGAAACAGGTAACCCGCCTTGAGCTTGAGGTAGTTGCCGTTGACCTGGGCCATTGCCGCTGAGAGGGCCAGCAGTGGGCCCATAGACACTGGCGCCGATTGTCCTATGGCGGGGTGGCGCCCACTGTGCGCCACTGGCTTACGCTGGTAAGCGTTGCCTTGGGGCTGCTGCGATGGATGCGCTGCTGACGCTGTCCTCCAAGGGTCAGCTGGTGATTCCGTCCAGGTTGCGTCAGTTGTTGGGCCTGCGTGCCGGCGACCGGCTGGCGCTCAGCCTCGAGCCCGATGGGCTGCATCTTGTTCCGCAGACGCAGGACAAAACGGCCAGTGCCCAGGCCCTGATCGGCTGCACGGGCTACCAGGGTGAGACCGTGCCGCTGGAGCGGATGGATCCGGCCCTCTATGCCACCAAGGGTTGAGCATGAGCCTGCCGGTCGCCCTCGACACCAACCTGCTGGTGCGCCTGCTCACCAACGACGATCCGCAGCAGGCGGCTCGCGTCGCCGAGCTGATCGATGCCAGCCCTGCCTGTTTCGTGCCGATCACTGTGGTGCTCGAGCTCGAATGGGTGCTGCGGGGTGCCTACCAGCTGCCGCGCGAAGCCATCATTCGCGCCCTGAGGGGCCTGCTACAG
>VGPQ01000391.1 GCA_016882555.1 Cyanobacteria bacterium M_surface_7_m2_040 | reverse complement strand
CGGCGGGGGTGAGTCCGGCCCTGATCAGCCACGTGGTGCTGCGCGATCTGGGTCTGCTGCCGCGCCTGCAGGTGGTGGATCTGGGTTGTGCCGTGGCCCCTGCGGTGCCCCATCTGCGCCTACCGCCCCCGGAGGGTGGATCGGGGGCGCGCTGCCTCAGCAGCGGCGCCGCGATGCCGCTCGATCGGGTGCGGGCGCTGGTGCAGCGTGGTCAGCAATGGGGCCAGCGCTGGCCGGCCGCTGAGCCGCTGCTGCTGGCCGAATGCGTGCCAGGCGGCACCAGCACCGCCCTGGCGGTGCTGGTGGGGCTGGGGGTGGCCGCCGAGGGCCTGGTGGGTGGGAGCTTGCTGCAGCCCGTGCACAGCCTCAAGGCTGCGCTGGCCCACCAGGGCCTGCGGAATGCCGGGCTGGCCGCACCGGATCCGTTGGCCACACCGCATCAGCAGGCCGCCCGCGCCCTGGCCGTGCTGGCGGCCGTAGGCGATCCGATGCAGGCGCTGGCAGCAGGCCTCTGCCTCAGCCTGGCCATGCGCCGGCTGCCGGTGATGCTGGCAGGCGGCAGCCAGATGGCGGCTGTGCTGGCCCTGGCTCTGGCCCTGGCGCCGGCAGAGCAGCGGCCGGCGCTTGCGGCCCACACGCTGATCAGCACCACCGCCTGGTTGGCCGCGGATGCCAGCTGTGACCTGCCGGCCCTGCTGCACCAGATCGGCCTGCGGTGGCAGGTGGCCCCGCAGCTGAGCGTGGCGGCGCTGCGCTTTGGCGCCTGCTCCCACGCCAGCCTGCGCGACTACGAGCGGGGTTACGTCAAGGAAGGGGTGGGTGCGGGTGCCCTGGCCTGGCTGTGGGAGCTGAGCGGGCGGGCGCCCGCGGCCCTGGCGGACGCCTGTGACGCCGCCGCCTGGCAGCTGCAGCGGCCCTAGGGTCGGCGTTTGTGACGCATTGACCGTGCTCAGCCGCCGCCAGCTGCTGCGCCGCTCGCTCGGGGCCCTGGGGATGGTGGGCAGCAGCGGCCTGAGCGCAGGCCTGCTGGCAGCCTGCGGCCGCTCACCGGGGCCGGCCCTGCTCAGCTGCGGCGGCGCCATGCCCGAGGCCTGGCTGAGCGCCCTGCCCAAGCCCTGGGAGCTCAAGCAGCTGGCCAGCCCTGAGGCGATCATCAAGGCGCTCGAGCAACCCTCGCAGCCGCCGGGCCTGCTGCAGCTGAGCGATGGTTGGGCGGCGAGCCTGGAGCGACGCCTGCTGCAGCCGCTACAGGCGCCAACGCTGCTGGCACGCCTGGCCGCCGCCGCTGGCCCAGTGAGCCGGCTCTATGGCTCCCCTGCAGCCGCCCCTGTGGCCTTTCCCTGGAGCTTCAGCCCCTGGGTGCTGGCCCTGCGCAACCGCCCGGAGCTGCTGGAGCCCGCCCGGGAGAGCTGGGCTGTGCTGCTCGATCCGAGCCTCGAGGGCAAGCTCGTGCTGCCCAGCAGTCCGCGCCTGTGCATCGAACTCATGGGGGCCGATCCGCAGCGGATTCGGCAGCTGCGCCGCCAGGCGCTGGCCTTTGATGAGGCCCAGGGCCTCAACCTGCTGCTCCATGGCGACGCGCGGGCGGCGGTGCTGCCGCTGCAGCGGTTGGTGCCCCTGCTGCGCCGCGACCCCCGCCTGCAGGTGGTGCTGCCCGCCAGCGGCGCGCCGCTGAGCTGGCAGCTGCTGTTGCGCCCGGCCAGCAGCCGCACCCCACTGCCGATGGCCTGGCTGGAGGCGCTGCTGGCGCCGCCGCTGTTGCCCAAACTGCTGGCCCAGGGCTGGGTGCCGCCGCTGCCGCGGCAGCAGCTTGAGCCCCTGCTCAGGGAGCTGCCGCCTCTGCTGGCAGCGCTGCTGCTTCCAGCAGAGGCGGTGCTGCAGCGCTGCTGGAGCCTGCCGCCCCTACCCGAACGGCAGCGGCTGGCCTGGCAGACCCTCTGGGATGCGGCCGCGCCCTAGCCCTAGTCCCAGAGCCGGCGACCGGGGGCGGCCAGCAGGCGCTGGTGGGTGTCGGCCAGCAGATCCGGGATCGGCAGCCCATGGGGGCAGCGCGGCAGGCAGGCGCCGCAGGCACTGCAGGCCTCGGCATTGACCGTTTCCCACCAGTGGCCGGCCCGGTTGATCAGGTTGTAGCGCTCCTTGGCGAACACCTCCATGCCATGGCCC
>VGPQ01000390.1 GCA_016882555.1 Cyanobacteria bacterium M_surface_7_m2_040 | reverse complement strand
GCCAAGCGGCGCAGGTCGAGCAGGCCGCGCACATCGTCGAGGGAGCTGCCGATCACGGGGAAGCGGGCGTGGTGGGTGCTGTGCACCGCCTCCATCAACTCGGCGAAGCGCACCTCCAGCGGCAGGGTGACCATGCCGGAGCGGGGCACCATCACCTCGCGCACCTGGGTGTCGCGCAGGGAGAAGAGGCCTTCGAGCATGTCGCGCTCATCGGGCATCAACCCGATCACGCTGTTGGATTCGATCAGGGTTTCCAGCTCGCCAGCCGAGAGCGCCGGCACCAGCTCATCCCAGTTGCGCGGCAGCCCAAGCAAGCGCAGCAAGCCGTTACCCAGCCGCTCCAACACCATCAGCAACGGGCCGAGGCTGCGCATCACTGCCTCAAGCACAGGCGCCAGACGCAGGGCGGAAGCCTCCGGGCGGTGCAGCACCCAGGCCTTGGGCACCAGGCCACCGAGCAGCGTGGCCAGCACCACCAGAGCCAGGAAGAGCAGACCATCCAGCCAGGCCTGGCCCAACCAGGCGCCGGCAGGCCCGGAGCCCAAGCGCTCCGCCAGGCCCCGGCCCGTCCAGCCCAGGGCCAGCAAGGCCAGGGTCATGCCCAGTTGCGTGGTGACCAGGGCCCGCCGCAGGCGGCGCTGGAGGCGTGCCACGGCCGTGGCGCCCCGCTCGCCATCCGCCTCGAGCAACTGCACCCGGGTGGGCCGCAGCCGGATCAACGCAAATTCCGAGGCAGCGAAGAAGGCCAGCAGGAGCAGCAGGGCCGCCGGTGCCAGGAATCGCATCGGGTTCAGATGGGGGTCGCGAGGATCGAACTCGCCTAAGGCGGATTATGAGTCCGCTGCATTCACCAGATTGCTAGACCCCCGTGCGGCAAGCCGCAGGGCGTGTCTACCACAGGCCCCGGACCACCCGCGAGCCCGGTTGCGGCCAGCTGGGCGGCGCGCTTTGGGCATTGCAGCTGCCTTGGGGCAGGCCCTGGCAGAAGCCGTTGTTCACGTCGGCGGTGCGCCAGGGCATGGGGTTGCTCTGCTGTTCGAGCAACACTTGATAGGTATTTTCCAGAGCCGAGCCGTCCCACACGATCGTTTGATCGGGGAAGCCGAAGCCCATCACCTTGGTGCCGTCACCACCGCCCATGGCGATGCCAAGGATGTCGGTGATCTGGTGGGTGATGTCGATGTCGCGGGCGTAGGGCGAGGTGTAGCTGTAGAAGCGGCGCTCCACCAGCTCCGGAGTGGTGACCACCGGACCGCAGCGCGTGACCTCCACCGGGCCGGACGCGTTCATGCCACCAGGGCCCGAGCCAGCCAGCGGCGCTTCCAGGGTGGTGGTGCACACCACGGGGCCGGCCACGGCAGGGCGTCCGCCGAGGCCGCATGCCAGCAGAGCTGGGGCCAGCAGCAGCCCAGGTGCCAGCGCCCTATGCACCGAACAACGCCAGCCCATCAATCGCCCGCGACACACGCTGGGCGCAAACTAGACAGCTCAACCGCCTGACGCCAGAGGCATGACCCAGCTGCCAACCCTTCCCCAGGCCAGCGCTGAGCAACGCCAGCAGCTGTTGCAGCTTCTGGCGGAGCGGGCTTACCGGCACGGCAGCTTCACGCTGGCGTCGGGGCGCACCAGCGATCACTACGTGAACTGCAAGCCGGTGAGCCTCAGCGGCGAAGGGCTGGCGCTGCTCTCAGCCCAGATGCTTGAGCTGGTGGAACCCGAGGCCGTCGCGGTGGCCGGCCTCACCCTCGGGGCGGATCCCCTGGTGAGCGGCGTGGCGGTGGCCGCAGCCCTGAGTGGCCGCGCCCTTGACGCGCTGATCGTGCGCAAGGAAGCGAAAGGCCATGGCACCGGCGCCTGGCTGGAGGGCCCCCTGCCCGAAGCCGGCAGCTGCATCACCGTGCTGGAAGACGTGGTCACCACCGGTGGGTCGTCTCTGAAGGCGGTGAACCAACTGCGCGAGGCGGGCTACACGGTGAATCGGGTGGTGACGATCGTGGATCGCCAGGAAGGCGGCCTGGAAGCCATGACCGCTGCCGGGCTTGAGCTGCAGAGCCTGTTCCTCTTGGAAGAGGTGGCCGCCGTATCAGCCGCGAGCCGCTCATGAGCCTCACCGGCCCGGCCCGCTGGAGCACCGCGATCAGCCGCATCCGGCTGGAGGGAGCGGAT
>VGPQ01000389.1 GCA_016882555.1 Cyanobacteria bacterium M_surface_7_m2_040 | reverse complement strand
TGGCCCGCACGCCCGGGGTGGGCAAGCGCACGGCGGAGCGGCTGGCCGTGGAGCTGCGCGAGCGCCTGCAACAGCGCTTCAGCGCCTGGTCGGCCGCCGTGGGCGGTGTTGATGAACCGGAAGCACTTGATGCCGCGGCTGGGTCGCCGGCCCTGAGCGTGTCGGCCCGCGACGACGTGCAGCTCACGCTTACGGCCCTGGGCTATGAACCGCTGGAGATCCAGCGGGCGCTGCGGGCGGTGGCTGTCCTGGGCCAGCAGGGTGGTGCCGGGCCCATGGACGATGACGCCGAGGCCTGGATCCGTGAAGCCCTGCGCTGGCTCTCCAGGGACGCAGCCTGACCCCAGGTCGTAGGATGGATGTTTGCTGTGTACGGGGTTGCCGCGGGCGCCCTGAGCTGCCCATGCCGCTGACCACGACCCAGAAGCAGGACCTGATCAACAGCCACCAGACCCATGGCTCCGACACCGGCTCGGTGGAGGTGCAGGTGGCCATGCTCAGTGAGCGCATCAACCAGCTGACTGGCCACCTCCAGGCCAACAAGCACGATTTCTCGTCGCGCCAGGGCCTGCTCAAGATGATTGGTCGCCGCAAACGGCTGCTGGGCTATCTGCGCGGCATCAGCCAGGAGCGCTACAGCCAGCTGATCAGCAAGCTCGGCATTCGCGGCTGAGCAGACACCCGATGGCGGCCAAGGGTCTCGGTCCCCAGCCCCCTCAGGGCAACAAGGCCGCTCCGGCCGGCAAGAGCCGTGCGCCCAGCGCCAAGGCCGGAGCCAAAACGGCAGCCAAAACCGGGATGCCCCGCTCCAGGCCCCAGGTCATTCCCGATGTGGTGGCCAACCGGATGGCCCGACGCATCGCCGTGGCCAGCGGTGTGCCGTCGGTGCTGGGGATGGCCGTGTTCGTGGCCAGCTACCTCCTGGTCAGCCGCCATGTGATGGATGTGCCGCCGGGCCTCACCCTGGTGGTGTCCGGGGCCTTCTTCCTGCTGGGTGTGCTGGGGCTGAGTTATGGCGTGCTCTCCGCCAGCTGGGAAGCGGAGCCTGGTTCGCTGCTCGGAAGCGAGCAGATCGGCGTCAACATCGGCCGGCTGCGCCAGTCGCTGCGCGCCCTGCGCTCAGGCGGCTAACAGGGGTGAACTCACCCTGGCCTGGAAGGCCGCCGAGCTGAGGGTCTCCACCGCCGCTGCAGGGTTGTCGACGCAGAATTGTGGTCCAAGACGCACGTAGCGCAACTGCCCGGCATCCCGCACCAGCGCCACCACCGGCACCCGGGCCCCGGCCGCTCCGTCGTCGTGGGCGGGTTTGTGGCGGTGCAGGCACTCCCGCAGGCGATGCTGGATGGCGATGTCGGCGGCCTGATCGGCGGGTAGATCCACCATCAGCAACTGCAGGTCGTCGATGCTGCGGCAGTCGTCGACAATTAGCTGCACCCGTTCATCACGCCGATCGACCGAAGCCCACAGCAGCAGGCGCGCGTCGACGATCAGATGGTCGGCCAGCCGGGCGTAGCTCTTGGGAAACACCACGGCTTCGCAGCTGCCGCTGAGGTCTTCAAGCTGCAGCACGGCCATGCGGTCGCCCTTGCGGGTGGTGACCTGGCGCAGCTCGCTCACCATCACCACGGCGCTGACCTTGGCTTTGTCGGCCTGCTCTTCCAGGGCGGCCAGGGCCAGGGGCGAGAGCAGCTGCACCGGCTTGGCCAGCTGCTTGAGCGGGTGATCGGAGAGGTAGAAGCCCACCAGCTCCTTCTCGAGCCGTAACTTCTCCTGGCTGGGATAGTCGCGCACCGGGGCGGCCTTGGGGGCGTTGGTGGCGGCTGATGCAGCGCCCTCCCCATCGCTGCCAGCGTCGCTGCTGCCGCCGAGCAGATCCAGCAGGTTGCCCTGGCCGCTGGCACGGTCGCGGGCCCTGGAACTGGCCCAGTCGAGCACCAGATCCAGGTCGGCCATCAGCTGGGCGCGGTTGCCGCTGGGCTCAAGAGCGTCGAGGGCTCCTGAATGGATCAGGGCCTCCAGCGCCCGGCGGTTGAGCTGCTGGCCAGGAATGCGATCGCACAGATCACCCAGGGAGCTGAACGAACCGCCTGAGTGCCGACTCTCCAGCAGTTGCCGGATCGCGCCCTCGCCCAGATTGCGGATCGCCGATAGGCCAAACAGGATCTTGGTGCCCACGG
>VGPQ01000388.1 GCA_016882555.1 Cyanobacteria bacterium M_surface_7_m2_040 | reverse complement strand
GCAAAGTCTTCGTGGGGAATCGCCGGCATGCCCCCACGCACCAGCGCTGCACGCACCAGCACCGTGAGCATCGGGATGGGGTTTCCCCCCAGCAGACCCTTGTAGCTGAGCGCTGCCGGCGGGCAGCGCCAGTGCAAGGGCTGGGGTTGGCTGCTGGCGCCATCGCGAAAGCGTGCGTAGCCCGTGACCACCAGATCGAGCTGGTGCTGCTGCTGAAACGCCAGCTGGTGGGCCAGCTTCTGGGGATGCCAGAGGTCATCGATGTCGCAAAAGGCGACCCAGGGGGTCTCCACCTGGGCCAGGGCCAGATTGCGTGCGGCCGCCGGGCCCGAACCAGCCGGCTTGGGAGCGGCGCGATGCAGCAACACAAAACGTGGATCAGCATCCGTGAGCGCAGCAGCCAGCTGCGGACCGCCATCGCTGGAGCCGTCATCCACCAGCAGGCAACACCAGTGGGCGAAGGTCTGGGCCTGCAACATCGCCACAAAACCATTGAGGAAGCGGGCGCCGTTGCGGTAGGGGGTGATCACGCTCACCCGGGGCCGGCTCAGCTCAGGCGTGCAATGGCTCACAACAGCCAACCGATGAGCCGCGAGCGCAGGGCCATCAACGCCGGGTAAGCCGGCTGCAGGGGCCGCAATCCAAACTTGACGACTTCGGCCAGTTTGTCGACGGGGGTGCGGCTGGGCTCGCGCAAGCGCAAGCGCAGCAGGGCCCAATCCGGCAAACGGCTTGACACCCCGCCCAACTGATAGCGCACCAAAGGCCTGTTGAGGTAGAGCACCTGGCTCCAATCGTGCAAAGCGGCACGCATCCAGGTGCGATCAGCCGCATGGGGCGCATCGAGCCGAAAGGGGTTGGCGCGGGCCCACACGCCATCCACAACCATGCTCTGGTGATTGGGCACGTAGATCCGCAACCAGCGGCGCACCTGGCTGACGCTGGGATCGGGCACCAACCAGGGGGCCACCCAGCTGGACTGCTGCGGACAGATCAACGCCTGGCCAAACAGGGCACGGGCTGGGCGCTGGTGCTGCGACGCCCACTGCTCAAGTGCCTGCAGCACCGCCGCCAAGGCGTGCTGATCGAACCAGGCATCCCCGGCATTGAGAAACTGCACCAGCTCACCGCGGCTGGCGGCCAGGCCCTGATTCATGGCGGCGTAGATGCCGCAGGCGGGGTGATCGCGCAGCACCAGCAACGCAGGGCGCGGCCCAAGCCAGCTGCGCAGCTGCTGGGGGCCAACGGCGGCATCACTGCCATCGACCACGATCACCTCGACCGCGGCGGCGCCTTTAGGTGCCAACAACGCGGTCTGGTGTGCAATCGAGGCCAGCGTGGCCTGCAGCTCGTTGGGATTGTTGCGGGTCACCACAACGGTGCTGAGCCGCGGCGGCGAGGCCAGCGAGGCCATCAGCGGTGCAGCACCTGCGCATACAGGGCGGCATGCTGCCTGGCCACCACCGCAGCACTCCAGCGTTGTTCGGCCCTTTGGCGTGCCTGTTGAGCCAAACGGGAGCGGCGATCAGCCTGCTCGGCATCCAGCACCCAGGCCACACCAGCGGCCAAATCGACGGGGTCGCCGGCCGCCGCCAGATACCCCGTGTGGCGGTGCTGCACCACATCGTTCAAGCCGGTGCCATCGAAGGCCACCACGGGCACACCGCAGCTGTGGGCCTCACTGGCCGCCTGCCCGAAGGCCTCCATGCGCGAGGGCACCACCATGACATCGGCAGCGCTGTAGAGAAGTGCCATGGCCTGATCGTCATGGAGATAGCCGATGTAGTGGATGGGCAACCCCAGCCGCGGCGGCGCTGGCGGCTCTGACTGCCCGCACACCACGGCCTCGAGCCCGGGGAGACGATCCACCAGCAGGCTCAAGGCGTGCTGGAGAAGGTCCCACCCCTTGCGTGGGTCGTGGCCGCCCCCAACCGCGGCAAACAGCAGCAAGGGGACCTCCTGGGGCAAGTCAAACAATTGGCGGGCCAGCACCCGGGGCCACGGCCTGTAGATCTGGGTTGGCAGGGCATTGGGGATCACCTGCACGGGCCAATCGTGCATCAAGGCCGAACGCTGCACGCAGGCCGCCATCCACTGGCTCGGCGCCACCAAGTGGATCGGCCGTCGCCAAGCCGCACGCTTGCGCAGCCAGCACCAGCGATCGAGATCGATGCCGCGA
>VGPQ01000387.1 GCA_016882555.1 Cyanobacteria bacterium M_surface_7_m2_040 | reverse complement strand
CTGGGTCGGGGCGGTCCTGGTGCGAGAGCTGAAGGGGGTCGGGCACGGCCTTGCAGGATCAGGAGAGCTTGCGATCCAGAAGGGGGCGGATCGCCAGAAACAATCCGCTGGCCAGGGCGGCGAGCAGCCCCAGGCAGGTGGCCGTGTTGAGCTGTCCGTAGGGAGCGTTCAGCACCACTGCACTCAGGGAACTGTCGCCGCCGTAGGCGGCGCGGATCGGTTCTATGGCGAAGGTAAGGGGATTCAGGGCGGCTAGCCAGCCCAGCCAGCTGGGCATGAAGCTCAGCGGTGCCAGGGCGGTGCTGGCAAACAGCAGCGGCAGGTTGGCCACGAAGATCACGGCGATCAGCTCGATGTGGCCCGGCAGGGCGAAGGCGAGCCCCAGGCTCAGGGCCGTGACAGCAAACACGAGCAGCAACAGGGTCACCAGCACCAGCAGCAGCCCGGCGCCACCGGGCCAGCCGTAGCCAAGGGCCGCGGCCGTGGCCATGATCGCCAGGCTCTGCAGCAGGCTCAAGGCGGTGATGTACAACACCGAAGCCAGCACGATCGAGCTGCGCGAGCGCAGCGGCGCCACCAGCAGGCGGTTGAGGAAGCCGAATTCGCGGTCAAACATCACCGGCAGACCGGCGTTGAGGGCGCCGCTGAAGGCGGTGAACACGATCACCCCGGCCCCCAGGAAACGGCCGTAGCTCATGCCCCCTGGCAGCAGCCCCGCGGGGGCATTGGCAAACAGCGCGCCAAACAGCACCAGCCAGATCAAGGGTTGCAGCACGCCGGCCACCAGTGTCGAGGGCCGGCGCGCCAGCTGCACAAACAGGCGGCGGGTCAGGGCCAGCGTCTCCTGGCTGATTTCAGCCAGTGCACTTGGGCTGGCGGCCGAGTCGCTGGCGCCGGCAAGGCTTGGGTTGGCAGTGGTCATCGGTTCGGGAGGGGTGCGCTCAGCGCATGCTCTGTTTGCGTTCGGCCTTGGCGTCACGGCTGCTGGCCACGGCCAGCTCCGCATCCATCAGGGTGCGGCCGGTGGCCTGCAGGTACACATCATCGAGGCTGGGGCGGCTCTGGGCGAGGGCAAACACGGGCAGATCCGCTTCGGCCAGCTGCAGGCGCAGCTGCTCGAGCACACCGTCGTGCTCGACCACCAGATTGAGGGAATAGCCCTGGGCGCGGTTGACCACCACCTGGCGCACCCCTTGGCAGGCCTCGAGCAGCGATCGCACCCGCAGGGCTTCCTCTTCGCAGCTGAACTCGCGCACCCTCAGGGTGACCCGATCGCCGCCGAGGGCGGCCTTGAGCTCGGCCGGGGACCCCGACGCGATCACCCGACCGTCTTCGATGATCGCCAGCTGGTCGGCCAGGGCATCCACCTCCTCGAGGTAGTGGCTGCTCAGCAGCACCGTGGTGCCGCCGTCGCGCAGCTGGCGCAGCACCTGCCAGATGGCGCTGCGGCTCTCGATGTCGAGGCCGACGGTGGGCTCATCGAGCACCAGCACCCGGGGGTTGTGCAGCAGGCCGGCTGCCAGGTCAAGCCGCCGCCGCATGCCGCCGGAATAGCTGCCGCAGCGTCGGTCGATCCAGCCGTCCATGCCGAGCAGCGCCACCAGCTCGGCGATGCGGCTGTCGCGCCGGGCCCGTGGCAGGTGATAGAGGTCGCCCTGGAGCTGCAGCAGTTCGCGGCCACTGAGGATCTTGTCGATTGCCACCTCCTGGGCCACATAACCCAGCAGGCGCCGAACCCCACGTGGATCGGCCAGGGCATCAATCCCTGCCACGCTGACGCTGCCGCTGTCGGGGGCCAGCAGCGTGCAGAGGATCCGCAGCGTGGTGGTCTTGCCGGCGCCGTTGGGGCCGAGCAGGCCAAACAGGCAGCCTTCAGGAATGCTGAGCGAGAGGTCGTCGAGCGCCACGATCGGGTTCTGGCCCCGTCGCCCATCCCCGTAACGCTTGCTGAGCCGCTGCAGCTCGATCACGCCAGGTGTCGCGGCAGTCGTCAAGCCAGTGATCAAGCCGTGGGTCTCCAGGTCTCCGCGCTGCGAAGAATCTAGAGGCCCTGAAGCGGTGGCAGCAGGGCCAGCAGCTCGCCCATCTGCAGGCCCGAAGCCTGGGGTGTGCGGGCCAGCAGCAGCAGCAGGCAGATGCCAAACAGATAGAAGATCGACCAGCGGAATACGCCCCTGGCGG
>VGPQ01000386.1 GCA_016882555.1 Cyanobacteria bacterium M_surface_7_m2_040 | reverse complement strand
GGCCGGCTGGCCGATCCCACCACCCAGGATCTGCTGCGGGAGCTGGAGCAGCGTTTCGCCTGGGGAGGCATCGCCGTGGACGGCAGCACCCCGGTGCGGGCCTTTGCGAACCGCTCGATCGTGAGCAGCGCCCTGGTGCGGCCCGACTCTCTGGCCGCCGAGCGCCAGGCCGAGGCCCTGGAAACAGCGATCGTGGAATGGCGCCGGATCGAGCTGGAGCGCTACGTCTCGGTGGGCTGCTTTGCGGACAGCCCCAACGGCTCCTTTCGGGTGTGGCCGCTGCAGCTGCTCTTCCACAACATCGGCTGGTATCTGGTGTTCGAGGAAGGCACGATCGACACCGGCGTGGGCCTGATCCGCAGTGAACGGATCGACCGCCTGGCCCTGCGCCGCAGCGAGCGGGGCAACCGGCGCAGCGACGAGGCCCACAGCCAGGCCCTGCTGCGCCTGGAGCTGCTGCTGCATCACAGCGGCGGCATCCACTTCGGCAACGACCTCAAGAATCAGCTGCGACTGGCCAGCCCCAACGCCAGGATTCGCGCCAGACAGCTGGTGACCCTGCGCTGCTGCAGCCAGGGCTTGGTGCTTTGCCTTCATCCGCGAAGGCCTGCAGCGCAACCCGATCGAGCACACCCGCTTCTACAAGCCCCTGGCTGGCGAGCACTGGTGGCATCACCCCAACGCCCCGCGCGTGGCTGGAGCCCGGCAGCCCCAGTGACTTGCACCCCTATCCGGTGGAGCTCGACCTGCCCACCTGGACCGCGGAGCGCGACATCGACCTGCGCAACTGGCTCTTTGGCTTCGGGGCCGGCATCCGCATCGACAGCCCTCAGGCCCTGAGGGACGAGCACCGCCAGAAGCTGGAGACGGCCCTGGCGGTGTATCAAGCCGGCCGAAGGGGCGCACTACAATGTCATGACATCCAGGGTGGTGGTTCATGGCGCGGGATCAGGTGCTGCAGCTGCGGGCCTCGGCCGAGCAGCGCCAGCTGATTGATCAGGCCGCTGCAGCGGAAGGGATCAGCCGCACCGAATTCATCCTGCGCAGCTGCCAGGAGCGGGCGCGGGATGTGCTGCTCGATCGCACGCTGTTTTCCCTGACGCCGGAGCAGACCACGGCCCTGCTGGCGGATCTGGAGGATTCCGGCGCTGCCGGCCAGGATCAGGCCAGCATCGAGCGCCTGCTCGACCTGCCGCTGCCCTGGCATGCGCCCGCCTGAGCCCCTCGGAGCCCAGCATCAGCTGGAAGGCTTCGACTGCGGCAACGCCGCGTTGAATCGCTGGCTGCAGCAGCGGGCCCTGGCGAATGAGCGCCAAGGGGTGTCGCGCACCGTGGTGCTCTGCCCAGATGAAGGGAACGCCATGATCGCCTACGCCTGTCTGTCGGCTGGGGCGATCGTGCTGGCGGAGGTGCCCGGTGCCCTGCGCCGCAACATGTCCGACCCCCTTCCCGTTGTGGTCTTAGGGCGCCTGGCGGTGGATCGTCGCCAGCAGGGCCAGGGCCTGGGCCGCGCCCTGGTGGCCGATGCGCTGCGGCGCAGCCTTGCCGCCAGGCGCCTGATCGGCGCCAGAGCCCTGCTGGTGCACGCGATCGACGAGCAGGCGGCTGCGTTCTACCGCTCGCTTGGATTTCGCCCCTCGCCGCTCAGTGCCTCGACGTTGATGCTGCAGCTCTCAGAACCAGCCGACTGACACACCAGCCGACTGACAGCCCCCAAAGCTCCCCACGCCACTCATCCCATGGCTTACCCCAACATCGAAGCGATCCTGGAAGAAGGCGGCGACATCACGGTGGGGCGTGTCGGTCCGATCGAGTGTGTGGCCTCCGCCACCACCAGTTACGACTGCCCGGTGATGCTGGTGCGTCGCGAGGGGGAAAGCTTTGTGGCGCTGCTGCGGCGACTGGATCGCTCGATCGCCAAAGCCTGGGAGCAGGAAATCACCATCGACGAAGTGAATGGTTGAGTGGCTTCAGGACAGAGGCGGCTCGGCCGACGCGTCGTCGCCATCCGCAGGTGTCAGATCCCTGCGGCTGTTGCGATCGCGCAGGGCGTCCAAACGCGACCTCACGGCCGGCACCACCGAATTCCTGCTGGGGCATCACTCCTTTTTCTACGGCGCCCCCAACGCCCTGGCGCGGGTGCTGCTGCCGCTGTTCAAGCGGATCGAGGATTTCAGCGTCTA
>VGPQ01000385.1 GCA_016882555.1 Cyanobacteria bacterium M_surface_7_m2_040 | reverse complement strand
GTTACAACACCGACAACATCTACCACTTCAACAGCGGTGGATATCGGGCTGGGTATCAGGGCTTTCACCCCGCGTTTGGTCCTGATGCCCGCAGCGACTGGGATGGCGACAACCGCATCAACGGCAGCTTCGACAACGACCGCTTCAATCGCAACGTCAACGTCGACAACAACTTCTACAACCGCGACTACAACGGCTGGAACCGCAACTGGGCCGGGGGCGGCTACTGGGGCAGTCGCCCCTGGAACACCGGTTGGTATCGCGGCTGGGGGGATTGGGGCTGGTGGGGTGCCAACGCAGCAGCCTGGGGCGTGGGTGCCCTGGCCACGGGCGCAGTCATCGGTGGACTGGTCAACGCCGCCGCCGACGCCCAGTCGAGCGTGATCATGGTGCCCAACACCACCTACGAGCTCAACTACGGATCGGTTGAAGCGGTGGGCAGCTACGGGGTCAGCTTCAACTACCTGGTGAACGGCACCCAGCTGATGGGTGCCGCCAACTGCCAGCAGGGTCTCCTCAATGGCCAGATCCCCAACAACGCCAGCCAGGCCCAGCTGCTCAATGCGGCCTGCCAGGTCGCTTACGGCAGCGGCAGCTAGCTACGGCGCCGGCAACGAGAAGCTGCCGGCAGCATTGCCGCAATAGCGCAATGGGCAGCCATCTGGCCCATAGATGGCGTCGGCGGGCGACAGACAGCCGAGCTTGTTCTTGGCAGCGACGTTCGCAGCCGGCAGCCGCGCCGGTTGCAGGTACGACTGGCCAGCCGGGGAAGCGATTCTGGGGCAGGGCGGTTGCAGCGTGCCGATGGCATCGTCAGCACGCTCCTCAACAGCGCTGCAGCCCAGGGCGGCACAAAGCAGCGCCAGGGCCGAATGGGTCAAGGCCCTGTGCGCCGGTTCAAACGCCATGATGCAAGTGCTTCGGCTTCCATTCTGAAACGGCGTGACGATGATGCACGATCCTTCCTTGGTGCAGGCCCTGGTTAAGGACTCGCATGCGTTTGACGCCACGTGCAGGGATGCCGAACGCAACTGCTGGATGGCCGTGCACCGCCATGTCCACGGGGTGCTGCCGAGCGAATACGACATTCGCGAAATTGACGAAGGGCTCTACCTGGCCGTGCTGGAGGCCAGGAAAGCCGCCGAGCAGGACGCCTAGAACCTGGACATGGCCGCGATCTTTGACAACTTGTCCGCATCAAGACCAACCAGTTCGTCCATCTCCAGGAGCTGATCCTTCACCAGGCTGGCGAAGACGAAGAGGATGCCTTCGGCGCGGAAATCAAACCGGCCTTCAATCGTGTGCCGCTCAATGCTGAGGAAGTCGTGCAGGGCCCAGACGGACTCGGCATTGGACAACGCCGCCGATTGCGTGCGCACTGCAGAGACCAGCTGCTCAATGCTGCGCGAATAGGCCCGATCAAAGGCCTCGCGGGCAACGGCCTGCTCGCTGTCTGTCCAACCGTCGAGGGTGCTGTCGCTCATGAGCCGGACATGGGGCTGTAGCCGACGCTACCTGGGTTCCCAGAAGAACGCGAGGCTTGCGGGCCGGCGGCGCACCGCGGGCAGAGCGAACCAGGGCAGGTCCGGGTTGTCGTGGTGTTCACGGTGGTAGCCAAAGTGGAAGCAGGCGAGCAGCGACAGCAAGGGGGGCAGATCAAGGCTGGCAGGTTCACCATCGCCACTGGCCCCCCATTGGCTGCGATGGGGCAGGTAGGTCCCCACCGTGAACAGCTGCCAAGAACTCAGCAACAGGGGCAGGGTGCAGAACAGCAGCACATTGACCGGCGCCGTTGGCGTGACGCGGGAGAAGAGGGCCGCCAGGACCGCCCATGCCGTCAGCAGTGACGCCATCTGCCTGCGGCTCAGGTAGGAGGCCATGAACGTCTGATACCAACTCAGCAGACCAGCCGTTCGCCCTGCTGGACAGTCGGGGTCATCAAACGAGCCCGGGTTGCGGTGATGGCGCCGGTGACTGGCATGGCAGCTGCTGTAGGGCAGGGCTGCATAGAGCAGCAGCACCAGCGCGCCGAGGGCGTCATTGCGCGCTCGATCAGCAGGCCACAGCAGGCGATGCATGGCATCGTGGCCAACGATGAACAACCCCGTTTGCAACTGGGTTCTGACCAGGATCAAAACGACCAGCAGCCACCAGGGTTGGCGGCTGCTGTCGAGGCTCAGACAGC
>VGPQ01000384.1 GCA_016882555.1 Cyanobacteria bacterium M_surface_7_m2_040 | reverse complement strand
AGCGATCGGCCCATCCGGCTTTTGTTGCATCTCCGTGCAATCAAGGCTACAGCAGTGGAAGTTGCGTCCTCTGCTGATCGGAGCGGTGCCGTTGTGGCGCTCACCCGGCTTGCAGGTGTATGGGCGTTTCCGAGGCTTCCGGTCCTTGTGGCTGATCCTCATCGTCCGACTCCATCCACCCTGCCCTCACGGGCTTAGCTCCATGTCCAAGAAGCGCAAGCGCATCAGTCGCCGCCGTTTGGCGGGTCAGCGGGTTCTGGCCCACGTGGCCACCCACAACCTGGAAACCGGCGAATACAAGCCCGTCACCGCGGCACGCCGTTACATCGCTGAAGGCGGCATCGTGCCTCCCGCGATCCTGAACGTGCGTCGCAACGAGCACACCACCGACCGATTCTTCTGGGGCGAGAAGGGTCTGTTCAGCGCCCAGTACGCCGAAGAGAACCACTTCCTCTTCCCCTCCCTGCGCGAGATCGTGGATCGCATCGGTGAGGACACCCTGTTTGCCGGCCTGGAAGCGATGGCTGCAGACGATTGGGAAGAGATGGAGGAATACGAATACGCCTTCGTTTGAACGAAGTCGCGTTTGCGCTTGCAGCCGGTCCCTCGGGACCGGCTTTTTCACGGCTGCGTGTTCATCTGCTGGCGCACAAAGGCGCTGATCTGCGGCAGCACTGCCCCGTCAATGGTGTGGCCGCCATTGAAGGCGAGCAGTTCGGCGCTGTGGCCGGCGGCCAACAGCTGCTCCTGCACGGCTTCGCTGGCGGCGAAGGGCACCACCGGATCCTCACGGCCGTGGCTGAGCAGCACCGGCGCCACCGCGGCGCCCGGCTGCCAGCCCTCATGGGGATAGCCACTGCAGGCCACGATGCCGGCCAACGGCAGGCTGCTGCCCACATCCAGGGCCATGGCGCCTCCCTGGGAGAAGCCGAGCAGTACCGTGCGCGCCAGAGGCACGCTGCCGGCCAGTTCCTCCAGCCGCAGCTTCAGAGCGGCCCGAGCGCCGGGGAGCTGGCTCCAGTCGATCGGCTGCAGGCCGTACCACTGCCGGCCGGTGCCGTAGGGGTGGGGTTCAGGAGCCCGAAGCGCCACCACACTCACCTCAGGCCCCACCAACAGCGGGCCCAGATCCAAGAGGTCGTCGGCATCGGCGCCCCAACCGTGCAACAGCACCAGGCGATGGGGGGCCTCAGCGGGGCCGAGATGGAGCTGATCGGAGAGGTAACCGGCCATCGGAGCGGAGCGCAGCTGCTGCGTAGGTTGGAACGCTTGCCCTCCACTCAACAGCCATGGCGCCCACGGCCCTGCTCAGCGTGTCGAACAAGGACGGCCTAGTGCCCCTGGCTGAAGGACTGCTGGCCGCCGGCTACCAGCTGATCTCCAGTGGTGGCACGGCCGCGGCGCTAGCGGCAGCTGGGCTGCCCGTGACCAAGGTGGCTGAGCACACCGGTGCTCCGGAAATCCTGGGCGGCCGGGTGAAAACCCTGCACCCTCGTATCCACGGCGGCATCCTGGCCAAGCGCTCCGAGCCTTCCCACCAGGCCGATCTGGAGGCCCAGGGCATCGCCACCATCGATGTAGTGGTGGTGAACCTCTATCCCTTCCGAGAAACCATCGCCCGCCCCGATGTGAGCTGGGATCTGGCGATCGAAAACATCGACATCGGCGGCCCCGCCATGGTGCGCGCCGCTGCCAAAAACCACGCTGATGTGGCGGTGCTCACCAGCCCCAGCCAATACCCCACGTTCCTGGAGGCCCTGGCAGCCGGCGCCCTGAGCGAGGCGCTGCGCCGCCAGCTGGCCCTGGAGGCCTACAGCCACACCGCCGAATACGACACCGCCATCAGCGCCTGGCTCGCCAGCCAGCTCAGCCAGGAGGAGGCCACGGCCGAGCAGCTCACGCTGAACCTGCCTGCCCGCCAGAGCCTGCGTTACGGCGAAAACCCGCACCAGAGCGCCACCTGGTATGCCCAGCCCGGCGCTGGCCTCGGCGCCGGCGAGCAGCTGCAGGGCAAAGAGCTCAGCTACAACAACATCCTCGATTTGGAAGCCGCCCTCGCCACGGTGCGGGAGTTCGGCTACGGCGGCCAGCCCGCCGGCGGCAACCCCTTCCAGCCGGCAGCGGTGGTGGTGAAGCACACCAATCCCTGCGGTGTGGCCACCGGCAGCAGCAGCGCCAACGCCCTG
>VGPQ01000383.1 GCA_016882555.1 Cyanobacteria bacterium M_surface_7_m2_040 | reverse complement strand
CATTCATTAACTGTTGCCATTGCCAGTGCCACAGGCAGCGGGCGCTGCGAACCAGGCTGGAGGGAGGAGCCATGAAGTGCGTCAGGCTGTGGGCGCGTGATCCGGCGATGCCCATGCACGACCCCACGGGCGGTTCAATCCTGGTGGTGGCGGGCACCCATGGCAATGAGCGCCATGCTCCCTGGCTGCTGCAGCAGTGGCAGACCCAGCCGCAGGCCCTGCAGCGCCATGGCCTGGAGGTGCAGCTGGTGTTGGGCAACGCCGAGGCCCATCGCCAAAACCGTCGCTACATCGACCGCGACCTCAACCGCTGTTTCGATCCCGGCCTGCTTGAGGATCCGAACGCCCAGGCTCTGGAGGTGCAGCGTGCCCGTGAGCTGTTGAAGCTGTACGGGCCCCAGGGGGAGCAGCCCGCCCTGGTGGTTGTCGATCTGCACAGCACCACCGCGGCGATGGGCAACAGCCTGGTGGTCTATGGCCGCCGACCCGCCGATCTGGCGCTGGCGGCAGGCCTGCAGCAGTGCCTCGGGTTGCCCGTCTATCTGCACGAGGCCGACCAGGCTCAGCACGGTTTTCTGGTGGAGTGCTGGCCCTGCGGTCTGGTGATCGAGGTGGGACCGGTGCCCCAGGGGGTGCTGCAGGCCGCCATCTGCCGTCAGACCCAGCTGGCTCTTGAAGCGGTGTTTGCGGTGCTTGCCGCGGCGGCCAGCGGCCAGCTATGCCTGCCGCCCGAGCTGGTGGTGCACCGCCACCTGGGCAGCATCGATCTTCCCCGCCACCCCGATGGCACCCCTGCGGCGCTGCTGCACCCAGGGCTGCAGGGGTGCGACTGGCAGCCGCTGCAGCCGCGTGATCCGGTCATGGTCGATGGCGCCGGCCAGGTGATCGCGCTGGAGGCGGTTCTGCCTCCAGCGCTTGCCGGCCGTCAGCGCTACTGGCCGCTGTTCATCAATGAAGCCGCCTATGGCGAGAAAGGCATCGCCTTCAGCCTCACCGCCCGGGAGTGCTGGGCGCTGCCAGCTGGGGCGGCGGCAGGGCTGGAGCAGCTTGCCGCGCAGTTGCGGCGCTGCTGAATCAGCGTGCCGGTGCCGGAGGACACACGCAGGGGCAGGTCCCGGTTCCGGGTTGACCCGGCTGTGCACTTGGGCGTGGCGGACCGTTGTAGATGCTGCGCAGCACGCTGCGGCCATCGGCGGCAATGCTGATCTCGCTTTCCACGGTGGCGGCCTTTTGCTCGGCCACCCAGCCCGGAGGACCGCCGGGGAAGCGGAACACGAAACCATTGGGCCCGCGGCTGATCAGGCACTCCTGGATGCGTCTGGCTTCCACCATGCACAGGCCGGGTTGGTACCGCCCCAGGCCGCCGTTGAGCTCCACGGCGGTGTTGCGGGCCAGATTGACGGCCCGCTGCAGGCTTTGGGATTCCTGCTCCAGCTGGCCCAGCCGCTCAATGATCGATTGTCGTTGTTGGGGCTGCGCTGCTGGAGGGCTGTTCTGGGCCATGGCGGCAGGCGTGAACAGAAGCAGCAGGAATGGCGTCAGGCGCATGGCGGTCAACCGCAGGCGGTGGTGTTTTGTTCCTTGGTACACGGCAGATCGCTCACGCTGCCGTCGGCCCAGTAGATCCGCAGCCGGTCATCGCTGGTGCCGCTGCGGTAGGTGAGGGATTTCACCACCCCGGCGGGGGCTTTGCCGCTGCCGCCCCTGGCTGGGGCCGGGGTCAGTTGGTTGAGCCGCCGTTCGAGTTGCTGAACCTGCAATTGCATCTGTTCCTGGCGCTGCAGCAACTGCTCCACCCTGGTGCCGCTGCCGCCGGAGCAGCCGCCAACCCCCAGGCCCAGCGCCAGGGCTGTCAGCGCCGGCACCATCGGCTTGGAGGCGTTGGATAAGGCCCTCAAGGCTCGAGGCCGCGGCGCTGAAGGCAATGGAAAGGAACGGCGAGCCATGGCCGACGCGAGGATGCAGCCGTCTTAGCAGCGTTGACGCAACCCGACGCCGCTGGGGCACCGTCATCAGCGGAGCTGATCGGTCTGATAGGCAGCGCTGATGCACTCCTGGGCCGGCGAGCCCGCTCAGATCCGCAAACTTCCGTTACAGTTGTTAACGACGGTTCACCGTCTCAGGGATTCCGTCCTCCATACCTCTTTTCTCGTTCTCATGACCACAACTCTCCAGCAGCGCTCCGGCGCCAGCAGCTGGCAG
>VGPQ01000382.1 GCA_016882555.1 Cyanobacteria bacterium M_surface_7_m2_040 | reverse complement strand
CTTTTCGATCAGGCCCTGGTCGGCAAGTTCGCCGGTGATCACATCGGTGGCAAACACGTCGCGGCGGGCCAGCACGATGGCGCCGATCATCGCCATCAGCAGCAGCACCGAGGCCAGTTCAAACGGCAGCAGGTAGTCGCTGAACAGGTGCTCACCGATGCGGGCGGTGGCCTCTTCGCCGATCGAGGCGGGGCCCGGCAGCGCCCAGGGGGTGGTGAACGCCACCCGAATCAGCAGCACAAACAGACCGCCGCACACCCCGGCCGAGAGCAGCCGGCGCAGGGCCAGCCCGGGGATGTCGGAGAGGTCTTCGCGTTTGTTGACGAGCATGATCGCGAACAGGATCAGCACGTTCACGGCGCCCACGTAGACCAGCACCTGGGCGGCGGCCACAAAGCTGGCGTTGAGCAGCAGGTAGAGCCCGGCCACCGAGAGAAACACGCCCCCGAGCAGGAAGGCCGAATAGACGATGTTGGGCAGCAGCACCACGCCGAAAGCCCCCACCACCAGGGTGAGCGAGAGCACGGCGAAACAGATCAGCTGGGTGGTGGAAGCAAGCGTCATGCGTCGGCACCCCCCTCACCGGTGCCGGCAGCTTGGGATGCGGCGGGGGTTTTGGGCAAGCTCTCGAGCACCTGCTCGGGCAGCTGTCCGGCCCGCGGCCGGCTGTCCAGCACACCGTGGGGGTCCATCTCACCCTTGGGCAGGTAGGCCAGCTCGCGCAGGGGGATCACCGAAGGATCGGTGGTCACGCTGGTTGGCAGGCGGCCCAGGGCCACGTTGTCGTAGTTGAGGCTGTGGCGGTCGAAGGCCGCCAGCTCGTATTCCTCGGTCATCGACAGGCAGTTGGTCGGGCAGTACTCGACGCAGTTTCCGCAGAAGATGCACACCCCGAAATCGATCGAGTAGTTGCGCAGCTCCTTCTTCTTGGTGGCCTTGTTCATCACCCAGTCGACCACCGGCAGGTTGATCGGGCACACCCGCACACACACCTCGCAGGCGATGCACTTGTCGAACTCGTAGTGGATGCGGCCGCGGTAGCGCTCCGAGGGGATCAGCTTCTCGTAGGGGTACTGCACCGTGACCGGGCGCCGGCGCAGGTGGTCAAAGGTGACCGCCAGCCCCTGGGTCAGGGCCGAGGCCGCGCCCACCGCGTCGCGGGTGTAGTCACCAACTTGCTTGAGGAACCCGAACATGGTGGATCAGTGCGAACGGGGGAGCGAAACGGGCTGCCGCTGCCCATGATGGCCGGCGGAAGGCCTCACCTGGGGGACGCCACAGACAGGGTCAGGGCAAAGCCTTGGCAGCATCGGCATCGCGGTCATCCGCCGAAGGCTCCCGGGAAGGCGAGCTTGAGGCCGGCGGTCACCAGCAGATTCACCAGGGCGATGGGCAGCAGGAACTTCCAGCCCAGATCGAGCAGCTGGTCGATGCGCACCCGCGGGGTGGTCCAGCGCAGGAGGATCGCCAGGAACACCAGCAGATAGGCCTTGAGCACGGTCATGACGATGCCCACCGAAGCCGTGATCACCTGCACCGGCGGCGCATCGATGGGCTGGTGCAGCCAGCCCGCAAGCCATTCGACCGGAATCGGGAAGCCCCAGCCACCGAGATACAGCACGGCCACCAGCAGGGCCGAGAGCACCAGGTTGATGTAGCTGCCCAGGTAGAAGAGGGCGAACTTCATGCCGGCGTATTCGGTCTGGTAGCCGGCCACCAGCTCCTCTTCCGCCTCGGGCAGGTCAAACGGCAGACGTTCGCATTCAGCCAGGGCGCAGATCCAGAAGATCACGAAGCCGACCGGCTGGCGCCAGATGTTCCAGCTGAGGATGCCGGCACCGGTCTGCTGGTTGACGATGTCGACGGTGCTGAGCGAGTTGCTCATCATCACGATCGCCAGCACCGCCAGGGCCAGGGGGATCTCGTAGCTGATCGACTGGGCCGCCGCGCGCAGGCCACCCAGCAGCGAGTACTTGTTGTTGGAGGCGTAGCCGCTCATCAGCAGGCCGATCGGCTGGATGCTGCTGAGGGCGATCCACAGGAACACGCCGATGCCCACATTGCTGATCAGCAGGTTCTGACCGAAGGGAATCACCAGCCAGCTGACGATCACCGGGATCAGCACCAGCACCGGGCCGAGGGTGAACAGCAGGCCGTCGGCGCGGGCCGGAATGATGTCTTCCTTGAACAGCAGCTTGAGGCCGTCG
>VGPQ01000381.1 GCA_016882555.1 Cyanobacteria bacterium M_surface_7_m2_040 | reverse complement strand
CGAGGTGAGCGGCATCGGTGGCAAACGCCGCGAACTGCTGCTGGCCCAGGGGATCACCACCCTGGGGGACCTGGCGCAGGCCGATCCGGATCACCTGGCCGCGCAGCTGGAGCTGGCCGATCCCCAGCACGGCAAACAGCACGCCGCCCTGGCTGCCGAGCTGGTGGCCCAGGCCCGCGTGCAGGCCGCCGGCGAGCCGCTGCGGCTGGATCCGGCAGCGGCCCTGCCCGAGCTGGCCGAGGCGCCGGGGGTGCTGCTCTACGACATCGAGTCGGATCCCGACGCCCGCGATGATTTTCTGCACGGGTTCGTGGTGTTGCGGCGCACGGCTGCGGGTGAGTGGCCCGAGGTGTCAGCCGCCGCTCCCTACCAACCCCTGCTGGCGCTGCAGGAGCATGGCGAGCGCCGCCTCTGGCAGCGGCTGGAGCGGCTGTTGGCGGCCTATCCCGGCTGGCCCGTGCTGCACTACGGCGAGACCGAGTCGCTGGCGCTGCTGCGCATGGCCCAGCGGCAAGGGGCTTCAGAGGCCCAGATCGAGCGGCTTCGCAGCCGTCTGATCGATCTGCACGCGCGCCTGCGCCGCAGCTGGCGGCTGCCGGTGGGCAGTTATGGGCTCAAGGCCGTGGCCAGTTGGCTGGGCTTTCGCTGGAGCCAGCCGGGGGTGGATGGGGCCCGCTGCCTGCTCTGGTGGCGTCAATGGCGCCAATGGCACCGTGATCCTGGCCCGCGCGGACGGGCCTGCCTGCGCCATCTCCAGCAGATCCTGGCCTACAACCGCGACGACAGCCTGGCCAGCTGGACGGTGGCGCGCTGGCTGCTGCTGCAGGATCAGCGCTGAGCCCCGCCGCCGGGGGGATCCACGAACCCATCCGGCTTGGAGAGGGCCAGCCTGGGGGCGCTCGTCGTGTTGGCCTCCATGTTGGACTCTGTGTCGGCCCCGCTGTCTCCGGCAAGCAGCCAGTCTTGTTCCAGGGCGTTGCGGCGCACCAGCGCCAGGCCGAGCCAGAGCGTGCTGCCGTCGGGTTCAGGCCAGGCCAGCGCCGTGGTGATCATCCCGGCGCGCTCGCCATCGTGGCGGCGCAAGGGCTGACCGGCCGCAGGGGCGGTGGTTGCGCCCGGGGGCAGCCACCAGCGCCTGAGCTGCTGCTTGACGCCGTCGTAGGTGGCCAGCTTGGCCAGGGTTTCCTGGCCCACGTAGCAGCCCTTGCTCAGGCTTACCCGATCGGTCAGGCCCAGCTCAAAGGGGTTGGTGTCGTCGTTGAGCTCGCTCGGGGTGCTGGGCCACCCCTGCTGAATCCGCCAGCGCTCCTGCTCCAGCGCGGAGAGCTGCGGCCGTGCCGCCAGGGGGTGCGCCGGCGTGGCCGTGCCGGCCTTGGCGATCAGCAGCTGCGCGCCCAGCTGCCAGATCGCGGCGCCGGCATCCAGCACCTGCCAGCTGCCGGCGCTGGTTGGCTCCAGCTCGCCCGTGGGCGCGGTTTCACGGCGGCCCGGCACCGGGGTGATAAGCAGGGCCGGCTGCACGGGCCCAAGCTCCACCCGATCGGCGGGAAACAGCACCCGATCGAGGCTGGTGCGCACCGCCTCGGCGTCGCCCGCTTCGATCAGCAGCCAGGCGCCGCTGGCATCCACCAGCACCTGGGCCAGGCCGCGCAGGCGTGCGGTGGGGCTGATCAGGCAGGTGGCCAGCGCGGCTCCAGCGGGGGCAGGGTCGATCGCCTGGCTGCTCTGACCATGGAGAACCCGCAGGGCATCAGGCCCCTCCAGCCGCACCAGGGCGGCGGCGCGTTCGCTGCGGCTGGGTTGGTCGGGACGCCACTCCCAGCAACTCGCCGTGGGGGCTTCCATCACGGGCCGCTGGCTGCGGGGTCTGCAGCGGCGGCGGTGGCGGCCACCTGCTCGAGCAGAAACAGGCTGCGCAGCTCGAGCCCGGCCGCCTGCATGGCCTCCAGCCCGCCTTCCTGGCGATCGACGATCGTGACCACCCGGTTGACGCTGTAGCCGGCCTCGCGCAACTGCTTCACCGCCTTGAGCGAGGAGCCGCCAGTGGTCACCACGTCTTCCAGCACGGTGATCACGCTGCCGGCGGCGGGCAGGGGCCCTTCCAGCCAGGCTCCGGTGCCATGGCCCTTGGCTTCCTTGCGCACGATCAGCGCATCCAGCGCTCGCCCGGCCAGTGCGGCCTGCAGGGCGACCGCACTAACCAGCGGGTC
>VGPQ01000380.1 GCA_016882555.1 Cyanobacteria bacterium M_surface_7_m2_040 | reverse complement strand
CTGCCGTGCAGGCCGCCCTAGCGCGCGGGCCGGTGCACTTTCTGGCCGAGGGAGCCGTGGGTGATGAGGCCCAGAAGGAGCAGATCCTGCTGGCCCTAGGTGCGCCGCAGCTGGGCAGGCTCCACTCCAGCGCCAGCACGGTGCCAGCTGGGGTGGCAGTGTGGTCGCTGCAGGCAGGCACCTGGCAGCTGATTTCGGCATGGCCCAATCCTTAAGCCTGGAGCGCTTTCAACGGCGCAACAGCACCTATTACGCCGACCTGCGGCGCCTGCACCAGCAGCTGATCGCGCCCGGCCAGCGGGTGCTAGAGATCGGCTGCCGGCTGGGCGATCTGCTGGCGGCCACCGCCCCGGCCCACGGCGTGGGCATCGAGCCTGATGCCCAGATGGCGGCCGCAGCGCAGGCCCGCCACCCGGGCTTGCGCATTGTGTGCGCTGCTCCTGAAGCGCTCACCCCCGAGCTACTAGGGGACTTTCAGCCCTTTGATGTGATCGTGCTGAGCAACAGCCTCAACACCCTGGCCGATGTGCAGGCGGTGCTGGAGGGGCTGGAGCCCCTTTGCCATGGGCGCACGCGGCTGGTCATTAGCTTTCACAACTGGCTGTGGCAGCCCTTGCTCAAAGCCGCCGAAGCCCTGGGCCAGCGCCGGCCCCAACCGCCCGAGAGCTGGCTCACCCCAGGCGATGTGACCAACCTGCTCGATCTGGCCGGCTGGGAGTTGCTCAAGGCCGGCCAGCGCTGCCTGCTGCCGCGCCGCCTACCCCTGCTCACGGGCCTGGCCAACCGCTGGCTGAGCCAGCTGCCGGTCCTCAGCCAACTGGGACTCACCCACTGGCTGGTGGCACGCCCCACGCGGCTGGCCAAGCCGCCGCTGCCGAGCGTGAGCGTGGTGATCCCGGCCCGCAATGAAGCGGGCAACATCGCCGCCGCGATCGAGCGGCTGCCGCTGCTGGGCCGCAGCACCGAGGTGATCTTCGTGGAGGGGCACTCCAGCGACAACACCTGGGGGCAGATCGAGCAGGTGTGCAGCGCCTACCAGGGGCCGCTGCAGCTCAAGGCACTGCGGCAAACGGGCAAGGGCAAGGCCGACGCAGTGTGGTTGGGCTTTGAGGCCGCAACGGGTGAGGTGCTGGTGATCCTCGATGCCGATCTGACCGTGCGGCCCGAGGACCTGCCGCGCTTCATCAGCGCCCTGGCCGAGGGGCGTGGTGAATTTGTGAACGGCTGCCGGCTGGTGTACCCGCGCAGCCATGCCGCCATGCCGCCACTGAACACGGCCGCCAACCGCTTTTTTGCGGCGGTGTTCGCCTGGTTACTGCGCCAGCGCATTAAAGACACCCTGTGCGGCACCAAGGTGATCTGGAAAGCCGATTACGAGCGTCTCAAGGCGGGGCGAGCCTTTTTTGGCGACTTTGACCCGTTCGGCGACTTTGATCTTCTGTTTGGCGCCAGCAAGCTCAACCTCAAGATCGTCGAGGTGCCGGTGCGCTACCAGGAGCGCAGCTATGGCACCTCCAACATCGCCCACGTGAAAGAGGGGTTGATCCTGGCCAAGATGTGCCTGGTGGCGGCCACCAAGCTGCGCTTTACCCCTTGAAGGCACTTGTACTGCTGGCCGGCGTGTTGCTGGTGTACGGGCTGCTGGGCCTGGCGATCGGATGGAGAGGCGTCGGCGGCGAGCTGGCAGCCCTGCCGGCCTGGCTATGGCTGCTGGCGGCTGGCGTGGCTTTGGCAGGTCATGGCCTGCTGTTCGCCCGCTGGCAGCTGCTGCTGATCGGCCTGGGCCACCCCCTGGGCGCACGCGCCAGCGGCGCCATCTACATCGCAGGGCTGGGACTGATCGCCGCACCAGCCCGCAGCGGCGAAGCGTTGCGCGGTCTGTGGCTACAGCGGCGCCACGGCATCCCCCTGCGCATCGGCGTGGCCGCCACCGCCGCCGAGCGCCTACTCGATCTGGCCAGTGCGCTGTTGGTGCTGGCCTGGGGCCTGGGTCTTATGCACCAGCGCGTTGCGCTGCTGGCTGTGCTAGCTGCCGTGGCGGCCCTGGCCTGGCTGCTGAGCCACCCCAGAGCACTCAGGCAACTGGAGCATACGATCGGCCACCTGCCTATGACGAGGCCCTGGCGCGGCCTGCGGCGGGTGCTCTGGGAAGGCTTGCAGGCCCTGGGCGAACTGCGCAGCCTGCTGCAACCCTTGCCTCTGCTCTGGGGC
>VGPQ01000379.1 GCA_016882555.1 Cyanobacteria bacterium M_surface_7_m2_040 | reverse complement strand
CTCAGCCCGCTCCACCGCCTCATCGAGCAGATCCTTGAGGCGCACGGTGTCGCCGGCGCGGGTCTTGAGCTTCTTGCCGTCGTCCCCCTGCACCAGGCCGAAGGGCACGTGCTCCAGCCGCACCTGGGAGGCCACCCAGCCCGCCCGGCGCGCCACCTGAAACACACCGGCGAAGTGGGCCGCCTGGCCCGCATCGGTCACATAGATGACCCGATTGGCGCCGTCGCCCGCTGGGGCCGCGGCCAGCCGGTAGCGGATCGCCGCCAGGTCGGTGGTGGCGTAGTTGAAGCCGCCGTCGCTCTTCTGCACGATCAAGGGCAGGGGCTGGCCGTCCTTGCCGCTCACCCCCTCGAGAAACACGCAGCCGGCCCCGTCGTCGATCACCAGCAGCCCCGCGGTCTTGAGGTCATCAACGACTCCGGGCAGGTAGGGGTTGTAGAACGACTCGCCGCGCTCGCTCAGCTGGATGTCGAGACGGTCGTAGAGGCGCTGAAATTCGCGGCGGCTCTGCTCGCACAGCAGCCCCCAGGCCTTAAGCGACCGCGGATCGCCGCCCTGCAGCTTGACCACCTCCTCGCGGGAGGTGGCCTGAAAGGCCTCGTCGTCGTCGAAGCGGGCCTTGGCCTGGCGGTAGAAGGCCACCAGATCGCCCAGATCCACGGCGTCGGCGGTCTCGAGCGCCGCGGGTGCCACCTGCTTGAGGTGGGTGATCAGCATGCCGAACTGGGTGCCCCAGTCGCCCACATGGTTGAGCCGCAGCACCGCATGGCCGCGGAATTCGAGCACCCGCGCCAGGCAGTCGCCAATGATCGTGGAGCGCAGGTGCCCCACGTGCATCTCCTTGGCGATGTTGGGGCTCGAGAAATCGACCACCACCACCGGCGAGGGGACCTCCTGCTCGCCCCGTTCATCGGCGACCGTGGGCACCCCCAGGCGGGGATCCGCCAGGCGTGCGGCCACCTCGGCCGTCAGGCGCTCGGGCCGCAGCGTCAGGTTGATGAAGCCCGGTCCGGCGATCACCGGCTCCAGGCACAGCTCGGCAAAGGCAGGATCGGCGGCCAGCTGCTCCACGATCGCCTGGGCGATCTGGCGTGGCGGCTGCCCCAGGGGCTTGGCCAGGGGCAGGGCCCCATTGGCCTGAAAGTCACCGAATTCGGGCTTGCTGGCTGGCGCCAGCTGGGGGTCGAGAGGCCGGCCCTCCGCCACGGCCACCGCCGCCGCCTCAGGAAACGCCCGCGCCATCGCCCCGCGCAGCTGGCCATCGAGGATCTGGGCGAGGCGAAGCATGCTGGGCGCGGCCGCAAGGGCTCAAGCAGGTCAACCGATCATGCCCGCCCGGCTATGCCGCAGGGCTGAGCTGCAGCTGCTGCTCGAGGCCGGCGAGCACCACGTCGGCCACCAGCTGAATGCGGTAGCGGCAGGCCTGGGTCTCGGTGGCGTCGAAGCGGCCATGCTCCCAGACCTTGTTGCTGCCGTCGCCACCGCCGCAGAGGCCGAAGTAGGCGCAGCTGTCGCGGCAGGCCGCGACGCCGGCGGCCATTTCGGCGGCCACCTGCACAAACGGCGCCGAGGCGGGGATCTGCTCAAGGCTGTGGGTGAGCACATTGCCGAAGGCAAAGCGGCCGTGGCGGGGCAGCTCCACCCCCAGCAGCTCGGGATCAAAGCTCGACACCTGGCCGCGGGCGTCGACGTTGACGATCACGAACGGGTGGTTCATGTCGGTGCGCGCCAGGCGCTGGTCTGTGCAGGCCAGGCTGGCGATGCCCTGAAATTCGCGCAGGCGCACGGCGCCAGGGTTGGCCGTGGTGCGCTCCCAGAAGCGTTGCATGAACACCCGGTAGCGCGCTTCCAGCTCGGGGCGATCAAGGCTGGAGCGGGTGTTTTCGCCCTCGGTCTCCTCCATGTTGAAGCCGACCTCGCTGATGCCGTGCTCCGCGAAGAAGTCGAACAGGGCATCGGGGTGCGCCAGCGCGTCGGCCGTGAGCACCGCAATCACGTTGAACGGAATGCCGTGCCGTTGCAGCGCGCGGATGCCCCGCAACGCGGCGGCGTGGGTGGGCTTGCCGGTGCGCGTGCGGCGGTGGGCGTCGTGCAGAAAGGCCGGCCCGTCGATGCTCACGCCCACATGGATGCCATTGCGCGCCAGGCAATCGCACCAGGCGTCATCGAGGGTGATGCCATTGGTCCGCAACGACTGCCGCACAGTGCCCTC
>VGPQ01000378.1 GCA_016882555.1 Cyanobacteria bacterium M_surface_7_m2_040 | reverse complement strand
CCGTCGCGCCGCACCACGTGCAAGGGCTCGCTCCAGGCCACACCGAGGCCCTTGCGCTGGCCGATCGTGAAGTGCTCGATGCCGTCATGGCTGCCCACCACGGTGCCGTCGGCCAGCACGATCTCGCCGTCCCTGGGCGGCAGGTAGGCATCGAGGAAAGCCTTCATCGAGCCGTGGTGATCGGCCAGGCAGAGGTCCTGACTCTCAGGTTTCTGCGCAGTGCGCAGGCCATGGCGCGCAGCCTCAAGTCGCGTGTCGGGCTTGGTCAACTCCCCCAGCGGGAACACCAGCCGGCCCAGCACCGCCTGCGGCAGGTCGTAGAGGAAATAGCTCTGGTCCTTGTGGGCATCGAGCCCGCGCAGCAGTTGATGGCGGCAGGTGTCGCTCTGCTCGCCGTGGCGCACACGCGCATAGTGCCCCGTGGCGATGCGCTCGATGCCGCGCTCGCGCTCGGCCCACTGCAGCATCGGGCCGAATTTCACCTCGCGGTTGCAGCGCGAGCAGGGCAACGGCGTGACCCCTGCGCCATAGCCCTGCACGAGAAAGTCAACGATCTGCTCCTTGAAGTGCGCGCGGAAATCAACCACGTGATGGGGCACACCCAACTGCTCACAGATCCCCGCCGCATCCACCAGCCCCTCAGCGCAGCAGGCCCCCTTGCCGCTCATCAGCCACAGGGTGAGGCCTTCAACCTGCCAACCGGCTTCCACCAGCAGTGCAGCGGTGAGCGAACTGTCGACCCCCCCCGACAGGCCGACCGCCACCCGATGCTCACCTGGCCAGCTGCGCAGGCGCTGCAGCACCTGCGCGCCTGCAGGCGTGGCAGCGGCTTGAGGCAGAACCGGCGAGGGCGAAGGGATCAATGCAGGACGAGGACAGGAACGCGATGCGGCGCCGGCGGGCCAACGCTTCCATCATGAAACCGAGTGATCCCGCTCTGCCTTGAACGCCCCGGTTCCGCCCCTGCCCGCCCCCATCTGGCCGCCGCGGGATGCCGACCACCTGCTGGTGAGCGGAGCCCAGATGGCAGCCCTGGAGCAGCAGCTGTTTGCCAGCGGGCTGCCGGTGGAAGCCCTGATGGAAAAGGCCGCCCTGGCGCTCGCCGCGGCCCTGATGCGCGACTGGGGCGAACGACTCAGCGCCGCTGGTGCCGTGGTGCTGGTGGGGCCGGGCCACAACGGTGGCGATGGCCTGGTGATTGCTCGCGAGCTACACCTGGCCGGCCTCACGGTGGCGGTCTGGAGCCCGTTTGCGCATCACAAACCGCTCACCGCAACCCACCTGGGCCATGCCCGCTGGCTGGGGATCGATGTGCTGGCGGATCCTCCGGACCCGGCAGGCCCGGCCCTGTGGATCGATGCCCTGTTTGGCATCGGCCAGAGCCGCGCCCTCACCGCGCCACTCGCCAGCCTGCTCAGCGAACGCCAGCGGCTGCGTCCGGCTGCCCTGGTGGCGATCGATGTGCCCAGTGGACTCGATGACACCAGTGGCCAAGCACTCGGCCCTGGCTCCGCCATGGCAGCCAGCACCTACAGCATCGGCCTGATCAAGCGCGGCCTGGTGCAGGATGCGGCCCTGGCCGCCGTGGGCCGGCTGCAGCGCATCGAGCTGGGGCTGCCGCAGCAGCTGCTGAACGAACTGGACGCCACCACGCCCCTGGGGCTCGCTGAGCGCGACAGCGCTGCCACGGACGCGCTGTGGCCCCCGGCGGATCCCGCGGCCCACAAATACGCCCGCGGACGGCTGCTGGTGATGGCCGGCAGCGAGGCCTACCCCGGCGCCGCCCATCTGGCCCTGCTGGGCGCCGATGCCAGTGGACTGGGCAGCCTGCGCGCTGCCTTGGCCGCCCCCCTGGCCGCCGGGCTGTGGCAGCCCCTGCCCCATGTGGTGGTGCAGCGCCGGCTCGACTGCGATGCCGCTGGAGCCTTGCTGCTCGGCGAGCTGAGCGATGACGATCTGGCGCGCGTCGACGCCGTGCTGCTGGGTCCAGGGATCGGCCGCCTGTGCGGCGCTGGACGCGGCTCGGATGCCAGCACCAGCGCTACCCAGGCCCTGGAGGGAGCGACCTGGGAGCGGTTGCAGGCCTTCTCTGGGCTGTTGGTGCTGGATGCCGATGGCCTCAACCGCACCACCAGCGCCTGGCTGCGGGAACGCCGCGGACCCACCTGGATCACCCCACACCCTGGTGAATTTGCGAGGCTGTGGCCCCAATGGGCCGA
>VGPQ01000377.1 GCA_016882555.1 Cyanobacteria bacterium M_surface_7_m2_040 | reverse complement strand
CGCCAGCCACTCCAAGCTGGCACTCAACCAGCTGATCGCCAGCCTGACCCACAGCTTTTCGCTGTCGCTACATCTGGTGCAGCAGGCCGGGGTCGAGGTGGAGGCGTTCATGGCGATCCTGCGCGGCAGCGCTCTGTATGCCCCCACCTTCGACAAGAAGCTGGCCAAGGAGTTGGCCGGCGACTACGGCAACCCCAACTTCCCCACGGCACACCTGCGCAAGGATCTCAGGCTGTTTGTGGAGGCGGCCGCGGCACAGGGCCTCGACACCCAGGGGCTGGAGGGGCTGCAGCGGCTGCTCGAGCGGGCCACCGCGGCCGGGCTTGATGCACTCGACTACAGCGCCCTTCACGCGCTCACCGGCACCACTCAGCTCGAGGCCGAGGTGTAGTGCCCCAGGGCGAAACGCCAGAAGGCACGGCTGAGGCCAAAACTCACCCCGGCCACCAGCAGGGCGGCGCCCACCAGTGGCGCACTGCCACGGCCAAGGATGACCTCGGCCGGCACGGTGGTCAGGAAGGCCACCGGCAGCACCACGGTGAACAGCAGCCGCAGTCCGGGCGGGTAGGCACTGATCGGAAAGCGGCCGGCGGTGAGCGCTGCCCGCAGCACCTCGGTGGCGTTCCAGGTCTTGACGAACCAGATGCTGGTGGTGGCCAACAGAAACCACAGCGAATAGAGGGTCACCAGCCCCGCCAGCAGCACCAGCAGCGCCACGGCCAGTCCCCCGGGGCTGAGGCTGGCCCCAGCCCGCGGCGCAGCCCAGACGATCAGCCCCAGACCCAGGGCGATCTCGCTGAGGCCCGCCGGCGAAAGGGTGCGCAGCGACAGCCAGAACTGGCTGTCGATCGGCTTGAGCAGCACAAAATCGAGCGTGCCCTCGCGCACATGGGTGACGATGGCGCCCAGGTTGGGCCGCAGCCAGGTGCTGGCCATACCGTCGAGCAGGGTGTAAATCCCCTGCACCACCAGGGCCGCCTGCCAGCTCCAACCGCCCAGCTGACGGCCGGGCCCAAAGAACAGCGAGAGGATGAACAGGCTGCCGGCCAGGTTTGCGGCGGCGGCCAGCAGTTCGATGACCACATTGAGCTGATACTCGAGCTGGCCGGCCAGGGCCGTGCCCCAGAAGCGCCGCAACGTGCGCCGGTAACGCCCCATCAGGCCCCCATGGCGGTGTAGCGCCGCACACCCGCCCGCCACAGCAGCAACACCGCGGGCATCAGCAGGGCGATCCAGCTGAGCTGGGCGGCAAAGCCGGTCCCCTGGTCGACCGGCAGGCCCGCCAGCAACCGGGCCGGAAAGTCGATCAACCAGGGAAACGGCGTCCACCGGGCCACGGCGCGCACCGCCGGCGGGAACGCCTGCAGCGGCGCCAACAACCCAGAGAAGAACAGAAACGGCACAAACAGCAGCCGCTCGAGGGCGCTGGCCTTCTCACTCCAGAAGCACAACGCCGCAATCAGGCTCTGCAGCAGAAAGCCGATCGCAAACGCCCCCAACGTGGCCAGCCAAGCCAGCACAAACCGTTGCGGCGAGGGGATCCAGAAGCCCGCGGGGTTGACGGCGAAGAACACCGCCGCGATCGCTGCCGCAAACGGCAGCCGCGTCAGCTGTTCGGCCAGATGGGCCGCCACGTAGCGCCACAGGGGGTGCAGCGGCTGCAGCAGGTAGGGCGACAGGCGGCCCAGCAGGGCGTCTTCCTCAAAGGCGAACACCACCCACACCACCGAAAACTGGCGCACCAGATAGGCGCTCAGGAAATAGCGATCCAGCCCGGCGGGTCCCAGGCCCAGGGCAGCGCCGGCGGGGGCCTGGCGCCACAGGGCCAGCATGATGAACGGCAGCAGCCCCGACAGCGCCCACAGGGCGATCTCGGCCCGGTACTCGCTCATCAGCGCGAACTGGCTGCTGAGCAGGGCACGGGCCACCGAGAGACGCAACCGTCGGGCCAGTCCGCTCACATGCTCAGCTCACCTGCACGCCCTTCCAGAAGGCCACGCGCCCCTTGATCTGGGCGGCCGCGTCCTTGGGCTCGGGGTAGAACCAGGCGGCGTTGGCGTTCACCTGGCCATCGACGACCACGTCGTAGTAGTGGGCCTCGCCCTTCCAACCGCAGACGCTGCGATGGCTCGAGGGGCGGAAGCACTCCGCCACCAGGGCCTCTGGGGGGAAATAGGCGTTGCCCTCCACGGTGACGATGTCGTCACTGCTGGCGATCACGGTGTTGTTCCAGCGG
>VGPQ01000376.1 GCA_016882555.1 Cyanobacteria bacterium M_surface_7_m2_040 | reverse complement strand
ATCTACGACACCTGCATCGGCTGCACCCAGTGCGTGCGGGCCTGCCCTCTCGATGTGCTGGAGATGGTGCCCTGGGATGGCTGCAAGGCCGGTCAGATTGCCAGCTCCCCGCGCACTGAGGATTGCGTCGGTTGCAAGCGCTGTGAAACCGCCTGCCCCACCGACTTCCTCAGCATCCGCGTCTACCTGGGCGACGAAACCACCCGTTCGATGGGCCTGGCCTACTGAGCCAGCTCTCATAAGCTCAAGCCCGGCCCCCAGGTCGGGCTTTTTTATTGGTCGTAGGCCCTATGTGCGGCATCGTTGCCCTGATCGGATCGCGGGAAGCCGCTCCCCAGCTGCTCGAGGGGCTCAGACAGCTCGAGTACCGGGGCTACGACTCGGCAGGGATCGCCACCGTGGCGGTGGAGGCCGGCTGCATCCCCGCGCGTCTGCATTGCCTGCGGGCCGAAGGCAAGCTGGTGAACCTCACGGCCCGCGTTGAGGCCCAGGGCGCCCCGGGGCTCTGCGGCATCGGCCACACCCGTTGGGCCACCCACGGCAAGCCTGAGGAGCGCAACGCGCATCCTCACCTCGATGGCAGCGGCCAGCTGGCGGTGGTGCAGAACGGCATCATCGAAAACCACCGCGTGCTGCGCGAAGAGCTGCAGGCCAAAGGCGTGGTGTTCAAGAGCGACACCGACACCGAGGTGATTCCGCATCTTGTGGCGCGGCGTCTGGCCGAGCTCCAGGCCGGTGGACTGCTGGCCAGTGGCAGCCTGCTGCTGCGGGCCGTGCAGGAGGTGTTGCCGCTGCTGCATGGCGCCTATGCCCTGGCGGTGGTCTGGGCTCAGGCCCCTGGCGCTTTGGTGGTGGCGCGCAAGGCAGCTCCGCTGCTGATCGGCCTGGGGGAAGGCGAATTTTTATGCGCCAGTGACACCCCGGCCCTGGCGGGGTTCACGCGCACGATCCTGCCGATGGAAGACGGCGAGGTGGCGCTGCTGACGCCGCTGGGGATCGAGCTCTATGACGCCGCCGGGGAGCGGGTGCAGCGCACCCCCACGCTGCTGAGCGGCACCGAGCACGTGGCCGACAAGCGCAGCTTCCGCCACTTCATGCTCAAGGAGATCCATGAGCAGCCAGAAACGGCGGCGCTGTGGGTGGCGCGGCATCTGCCCGAACCAACTGTTGGCGCTGCCGCCCCGCTGGTGGCCTTGCCGCTTGATGCTGGGCTGCTCGATGGGCTCGAGCGGGTGCAGCTGCTGGCCTGCGGCACCAGCCGCCATGCGGCCCAGGTGGGGGCCTACCTGCTGGAGCAGTTGGCGGGCATCCCCACCGATGTGTTTTACGCCAGTGAATTTCGCTACGCGCCACCACCCCTGAGCGCCCACACGCTCACGGTGGGGGTCACTCAGTCGGGCGAAACCGCCGACACCCTGGCGGCCCTGGCGATGGAGCAGGAGCGTCGCCGCCAGGTGGCCGATCCGGCCTATGCGCCGCGGTTGCTGGGCATCACCAACCGGGCCGAGAGTTCCCTGGGCCGGCTGGTGGATCAGGTGCTCGACATCGGCGCCGGCATCGAGGTGGGCGTGGCCGCCACCAAAACCTTCCTGGGCCAGTTGCTGGCCTTCTATGGCCTGGCGTTTGCCTTGGCTGAGCGCCGCGGCGGCAGCATCAATGGCCGCAGCCCCGAGCAACGGCGTGCCCTGGCGCAGCAGCTGCGCCAGCTGCCCCAGCAGCTGCGGGCCCTGGTCGATGACCACGACCGCCGCTGTGAAGCCCTGGCCCACCGCTTTGCCGAGACCCAGGACGTGATCTTCCTGGGCCGCGGCATCAATTACCCGATCGCGCTGGAGGGGGCGCTGAAGCTCAAGGAGATCAGCTACATCCACGCCGAGGGCTACCCGGCCGGCGAGATGAAGCACGGTCCGATTGCCCTGCTCGATGCCCAGGTGCCAGTGGTGTCGATCGCCGTGCCGGGCACGGTGTTCGACAAGGTGCTGAGCAACGCCCAGGAGGCCAAGGCCCGCGACGCCCAGCTGATCGGCGTTGCCCCCGAAGGTCCCGACACGGAATTGTTTGATGTGGTGCTGCCGGTCCCTGAGGTTGACGAACTGCTGAGCCCGCTGCTGACGGTGATTCCGATGCAGCTGCTCAGTTATCACATCGCCGCTCACCGCGGCCTGGACGTCGATCAACCGCGCAACCTGGCCAAGAGCGTCACCGTTGAGTGAGGACCCCCTCCGCGAGCATCGGTT
>VGPQ01000375.1 GCA_016882555.1 Cyanobacteria bacterium M_surface_7_m2_040 | reverse complement strand
CGGCGAATCGCTGCCGCGGGCCTTCCTGGAACTGGCCCGGCATCGCCTGCCCGGATCCACCTTTGACACCCTGCTGCAGGAAGCCCTGGACGCCTGCGGGCCCGAGGCTGCAGCCGAAGCCGAGAGCGTCAACCGGCGGGTGGTGCCGATCGTGCGCCGGGCTGACGACAACCAACCCCGCCGACCGCTGCCGGTGGTGCTCACTCCGGATCCAGTGGCCCAGGTGGGCTGATCGCTCCAGCGCTGGCCTTCAACCGCTGCTGAATGGATTGGCCGGCATGCGCACCTCCAGGGCGGCGGCGGCGGCATCGAGGCCCTGGCGTTCGGCATCGTCCAGGGTCCACTGCGCCGCCGCGGCCGCAGCCTCAGCCTGGGCAATGCTGCGCAAGCCCACGATCGGCATGGCCCCATGGCTGCGGCACCAGTTGAGTGCCACAGCTGCCGGCGGCACCCCACGGTTGCGGGCGATGCCGGCCAACCGATCCTGCAGCGGCCCGATTCGGGGCTGCAGGCGGGCAAACAACAGCCGGCGGGCGCCACGGGTCGCTGGCAGCGGCGCCCCGGGGTCGCGGCCCAGCAGACCTAATGCAAGTGGGCTGTAGGCGATCAGGGCAATGCCCAGCTCACGGCACACGTCGGCCACCCCGCCAGGGGCGATGGCCTCCGGGGCCAGCAGCGACAGCTGCACCTGCAGGCTGGCCACGGTGACCCCGCGGCGGCTGAGCTGCTGATGCACCTGCCGCAGGCGCCTGGGTCCAATGTTGGAGAGGCCCAGCGAGCCGACCGCCCCCGCCGCCACCAGATCGGCCAACCCCTCGAGCAGCGGCCCCTCCTGCCAGGGGGCATAGCGGGCCGTGCTCCAGTGCAACTGCACCCGCTCCAGGCGGCCCCCGAGGCGATGGCGCGAGGCTTCAAACGCCCGATGCAGGCCCTGGCGCCCGAGACGCCAGGGTAACGGAGCCAGCTTGGTGGCCACCAGCAGCCGATCCCGCTGCTCAGGCGGCAGGGCGCTGCGAAATTGCCCCAGCAGCGCTTCACTGCGTCCCTGCAGGCGCCCGGTGCCGTAGGAATCGGCGGTGTCAAAAAAGCGCAATCCCAGCTGCACAGCCCGCTCAAACGTGGCCTGGAGCGCCGCATCCTGCTCACTCCGGTACCCCCACAGAAACTGGTTGCCCCAAGCCCAGGTGCCCACGCCGATCGGCACAGAATCCGAAGGATGCGCGATCGTGGTGGACTCCATGAGCGTCACCGCTCAGCTCCCCGCCATGATGCGCCAGCCCACCGCCACCGCTGAGCAACCCCGGGGAGAGCAGGACGCAGCAGCAGCCCGCTGGGATGAGACCGCCGCCGCCGCGGAACCGGTGCTCTGCAACCACTGCGGGCGCACCGCCAGCAATGGCCTTAGCTGCATCGGCGCCTGCGTCGCCGATTCGGGCTATTGACGATGGCGCGGCGCTGGTCTGCTGATCGCTCGCTACCGGCTGCCTTGCTGCTGCTGGGTTCTGCTGCCATGGCCCCGGCCCTGGCCGGCAGGCCGGGGCAGCAACTGCCGCGCCAGCCCGGGGTGCCCCCGCAGACCGCAGCGCCGTCGGCCACAGACCCGGCGATCGGGCCTGGCCACCAAGAGGATGGCTTTGGCCGCTGGGAAAGCACGCTGCGCCGTTGCCAACTGCTCTGGCCCGGCCAGGGTCCCGCCGGGGGCCGCCATGCCAGCAGTTGTCTCAAACTCAGGCTCGACCAGAGCATCGAAGGGATGCTGCGGGTGCGGTTCATCAACCCTGTAGGCGGCAGCCGCTTTGCCAGTGAAGAGATCACCTTTGCCGGTCTGCTGCTCAAGCACGATCAACCGATGCGCTGCCGGCAGGGAGCCTGCGACCCCATCTGGCCGCTGCGCATCCAGGTGCACGGGGTGGCGAGCCGCCGCTTTGACGGGCGCGGCCTGGCCGAGCAATTGCCGAGCAACCATCTCGCCAAGGGCAGCTGCCAGCTTGGCCCCGTGCAGCTGACCTGCCAGGCCAAAGGCTCAGCAGGCCAAAACTGGCAGGCGAGCGCCCACCTCCCCGGGGTTGCGGCGGTGAGACAGCGGGAGCCACAACCCTCACCGAAACGGATCTGAAGGCGGCACCCAGATTCGAACTGGGGTGAAATCGCAGTAATATCCCATAAAATCCTGTAAATACAGCCCTATGGATACAAAAAGCGCCCGTTTTCAGGTAACTCCCCTACCGCTCCCCTACCGCAG
>VGPQ01000374.1 GCA_016882555.1 Cyanobacteria bacterium M_surface_7_m2_040 | reverse complement strand
TGGCCCCAAAGCCCCAGGGCCCAAGGCATCAACCAAGCCTCATCTCCGCTGCTTGCATAGCGTTCAGCGGCGAGCTGAAGCTGATCGTCACCGGGGGAAAGGGTGGTGGCGATGGCACTTAGCAGTAGCTGAGGGTCGTGGGATTCTGGCTGCAGCAACGGGTTACTGGAATGACGGCGGAGGAGCTGCGCAGTGCGGCGTGGACTGCGCACCACCAGGGTGATCTCACCGGCGCGGAACGGCTCTACCGGGAGCTGCTGGCTTCAGATGCCGATGTGCAAGACGCCATCAACTTGGGAGCTTTGCTGCGCGCCCAGGGGCGTTTAGGGGAAGCTACCGAACACTATCACCGGTGGTTGGAACGTTTCCCGCAATCGATCACCCTGCGGCGCAACGGCGTGAACTGCCTGTTGGAACGTGGTGACTACGAAACATGCCGAAACTGGCTCGAGACGGGCCTACACCTGCATCCCGAGCATCCCCAGCTGCTGCATGGGCTAGCCAAGGCCCAGATTGGCCTGAAGCATTTAGTGCAAGCCCAACAACTGCTGGAGCGGCTATGCGGATTCACGCCGGGAGATGCTGGGCTCTGGCTGGATCTGGGGCTCTGCCGCCATGGCCAGGAGAATCTCGAGGGGGCCCTTGAGGCGTTTGAACAGGCCGGAAAGCTCAGCCCACACGACGCAAGGCCGGTGGCCAATTGCATCACGGTGCTGAAGGAGCTGGGGCAGCTGGAGCGAGCCCATGGGCTGATCGACAGCCTGCCGACGGCGCTGCGACGGGAACGGGATGTGCAGGCCGCGGTGGGGGCTTTGTACCTGCAGGGGGCTCGGGTGGAGGAGGCCGCACACGTGCTGGAAACCCTCTGCCGGGACCATCCCCAGGACCCGATCCATTGGTTGAACTGGGCCGCCAGCCTGCGCAGCCTCAAAAACCTGGTGGCCTGCAGCCGCGCCCTGAAGCGCGGCCTGGCGCTGCATCCACAGCACCCGGACCTGGAACAAGCCCTCGGCCAAAGCCTTGCGGAGATGGGCAAACAGAATGCGGCCATGGAGCTGCTCATGCGCTCCGGTGGCCAGGTGGACCAGCTGCCGGACAGCCACGTGTTCAACCTGCAGTTTCTGGGGGCGGGCTACGGGCTGCTCAGCAGTGAACGCCGTCAGGCCATGGCACGCTCCTGGGAAAGCCGCAAACGCTCCTTGGGTGTGGGGCCCCTCTGGGGCGATGTGGTGCGGGAACGGTTGTCAGGACGCCCCCTGCGGGTGGGGTATCTGTCCGCAGATCTGTGCAACCACCCGGTGGGGCGTTTCCTGCTGCCGGTGCTCGAGAACCACGACCGGCGGGCTGTGGAGGTGTGGGGGCTGAGCTGCGGACCGCATCAGGATGGCCTGAAGGATCGGCTGGAGAAAGCCTGCGACCACTGGCTTGACCTGCGGCGCGGCGGTGAGCTGGAGGCGGCCCGACTGATCGCCGACCAAGGGCTGGATGTGCTGGTGGAACTGGGGGGCTTCACCGACCAAAGCCGACTGGCACTCCTGGCCCAGCGGCCGGCCCCGCTGCAGCTGAGCTACCTGGGTTTTTATGCACCCACCTATCTGGAAGCGGTGGATGGCTGGATCGGAGATGAGACCCTGTTTTCAACCCTGAATCACTGCGACCGGGAGGCCCACCGGCTGTTGTCTGTGCACGGTGGCTATATGGCTTTCTCGTGTGAGGCGCTGCCGGAGCTCGAGGCACCCCTTGGGGCCCGCCGCTTCCGGTTCGGCAGCTTCAACCACTCGCGCAAGCTCACGGAGGCGACAGTGGTGTTGTGGTGCGCGGTGCTGGCGGCCATTCCAGAAGCTGACTTGGTGCTCAAGAGCATCAGCTTTGTTGAGCCGGCGGAACGCGAACGGGTACGGGACCTGTTTGTCAGAGCTGGCTTGGCAAACGATCGTCTGGTGATGCTGCCCTGGGTGGAGGGCTGGGCTAATCACATGGCCTGTTACCGAGACATCGACGTAGCGCTCGACCCCGTTCCCTATGGCGGGGCCACCACCAGCTGCGAAGCCCTGGCGATGGGGGTGCCAGTGGTGAGCCTGGCGGGGCCAGGGATGGTGGGGTGCCTCTCAGCCAGCGTGCTGGCCCATGGCGCCGGAGGGGAGGGCTTGGTGCACAGCACCGAAGCCTTCATCGAGCAAGCCAAGGCCCTGGCGCAGCGAGAGCCCCGGGGAACCCGCGAACGCCAGACCGTGCGCCAACGGC
>VGPQ01000373.1 GCA_016882555.1 Cyanobacteria bacterium M_surface_7_m2_040 | reverse complement strand
GGTAATCCACAGCGCCGCCTTCATCGCCGAGGTGGTGCGGGGCGGTGTGGCCTCGGTGCCGCGCGGCCAGTGGGAGGCGGCCCGCTCATTAGGGCTGGGCCACCGCCAGACCCTGAGCCGCATCGTTCTGCCCCAGGCGCTGCGGGTGATCGTGCCCGGACTCAACAGCCAGTACATCGCCCTGGCCAAGAACTCCTCACTGGCGGTGGCCTGTGGCTACAGCGATCTGTATTCGGTCGCCGAAACCACCCTCAACCAGACCGGGCGTGCGGTGGAGGTGATGCTGGTGCTGCTGGGGGCCTACCTGACCATCGATCTGCTGATCTCGGCGCTCATGAACCGGCTCAACCAACTGGTGCAGATCCAGGAGCGCTGATGACAGCAGACGTCGCCATCGCCCCCACGGCACCACAGGCCCAGGGTCTCTCGCCACTGGCACGTCTGCGGCGGGAGTGTTTTGCCACGCCCGTCGATGGCCTGATCACCCTGGCCTTGCTGGCCGGGCTCGGCGCCGCCGTGCAGGCCCTGCTGCACTGGGCCCTGCGCCAGGCCGACTGGGCCGTGATCCAGGCCAACAGCACCCTGCTGGCGGTGGGGCGCTACCCGCTGGGCCAGCAGTGGCGGCTGTGGCTGTTGACAGCGCTGCTGCTGCTGGCCTGCGGCGGCTCCTGGGGGCTGCTGCGCGGGCGCGGCTGGCCCCGCAGCGACCGCCTGACGGCGGGGCTGGTGGTGGCGATGGCCCTGATGCTGCCCAGAGGCCTGGCGCTGGATGGGGCCATCCAGGCGCGCTGGTGGGGCCTTGCGGCGCTGCTGCTGCTGGCACGCTGGGCCAGTGGTCGCTGGGGAGCCCTGCTGCCGCACCGCTGCCGCCCGCTGCTGCCGCTGGTCTGGCCACTGCTGTATGTGGTGGGCCTGGTGCTGATCGGCGGCGGGCTGGGACTGCAGCGCGTCACCCCGTCGCAATGGGGCGGGCTGTTGCTGACCCTGCTGGCCGCCAGCTTTGCGATCAGCCTCTGCTGTCCCCTGGGGATCGCGCTGGCGCTGGGACGGCGCAGTGCCCTGCCGCTGCTGCGCTGGAGCGCCACGCTGTATGTCGAGTTCATTCGCGGGGCGCCCCTGATCACCCTGCTGTTCCTGGGTCAGAACATCCTGGGATTCCTGCTTCCCGGGGGCCTGGCCCCCGATCGGGTCTGGCGTGCGGTCTGGATCCTGACCTTCTTTGCCGCCGCCTACGTGGCCGAAGCCGTGCGCTCTGGCCTGGCGGCCGTGCCCCGGGGCCAGGAGGAAGCGGCCCGTTCGCTTGGGCTCAATGGTGTTCAGACCCTGAGCCGCATCGTGCTGCCCCAGGCCCTGCGGGTGGCCCTGCCCGCCACGGTGGGGCAATTCATCACCCTGCTGCAGGACACCACCCTGCTGTCGCTGATCGGCCTGTTTGATCTGCTGGGTGTGGCCCGCGCGATCATGACCAATCCCGACTTCCTCGGCCGCAACGCCGAGGTCTATCTGGTGCTGGCGGTGCTGTTCTGGTGCTGCTGCGCAGCCCTGGGGCTGGGTAGCCGCGCACTGGAGAAGCGCCTGAGTCGCCACGCCCCATCGAGCCGATGACCCTGCCGTTTCCCCACGCGATGCCGACATGAACAGCCCGGTGATGATCGAAGCGCGTGGCGTGCAGAAGTGGTACCCCAACGGCTACCACGCCCTGCGCGGGGTCGACCTCACGGTGCACCAGGGTGAGGTGGTGGTGATCATGGGCCCCTCAGGCTCGGGCAAGAGCACCGTGATCCGCACCTTCAATGGTCTTGAGGACATTCAGGCGGGCTCGATCGTCATCGATGGCATCGCCCTGGGCGACGACCTGCGCAGCATCGAGGCGGTGCGTCGCGAAGTGGGCATGGTGTTCCAGCAGTTCAACCTGTTTCCGCACCTGAGCGTGCTGCAGAACCTGACACTGGCACCCACCCTGGTGCGGGGTCGCAGCCGCGGCGAGGTGGAACGGCAGGCGCTGGAGCTGCTCGAGCGGGTCGGCATCCATGAGCAGGCCCATAAGTATCCCGGTCAGCTCTCGGGCGGTCAGCAACAGCGGGTAGCCATTGCCCGCTCGCTGTGCATGGAGCCGCGCCTGATGCTGTTTGACGAACCCACCAGCGCCCTTGACCCTGAAATGGTGCAGGAGGTGCTGGCGGTGATGCAGGAGCTGGCCAGCGACGGCATGACCATGGTGGTCGTGACGCACGAGCTGCGGTTTGCGC
>VGPQ01000372.1 GCA_016882555.1 Cyanobacteria bacterium M_surface_7_m2_040 | reverse complement strand
AGACTTCTCCGCCAGAGGCGATGGCAGAGGCCTGCAGCACCAGCTGCACCGCTTCGCCGATGGTCATGAAGTAGCGGATCACATCGGGATGGGTGACCGTCACCGGACCACCGGCAGCGATCTGCTCGCGAAAAAGCGGCACCACCGAGCCCGAGGAGCCCAGCACATTGCCGAAACGCACCATGGCGCAGATGGTGCGGCTCTGGCGCGCGGCGGCCTCCTGCACCAGCAGCTCGCAGACCCGTTTGCTGGCACCCATGGCGTTGGTGGGGCGCACGGCCTTATCGGTGGAGATCAGGGTGAAGCGCTCCACGCCGGCAGTCAGGGCTGCCTCCAGCAGCGCCTGGGTGCCGAGCACATTGTTGCGCAGGCCGGCCGCCAGGTTGGCCTCCACCAGCGGCACATGTTTGTAGGCCGCAGCGTGGAAGATCACCTCCACCCCCTGGCGGCGGCAGAGGCGCTCCATGCGGGGCTGATCGGCCACATCGGCGAGCACTGCGGTGAGCTCCAGACCCTGGGGCAGGGAAGGATCGCTGGCAAGCCGCTGGCTCAACTCGCGCTCGATGGCGTAGAGGGCGTATTCCGCGTGATCGAGCAGGATCAACCGGCTGGGGGCCAAGGCCAGCACCTGCCGGGCCAGCTCGCTGCCGATCGAGCCGCCGCCGCCGCTGATCAACACCGTTTTGCCCCCGACGGCGGCCCGCAGCAGGGCCGGGTCGGCGGTGGATGGATCGCGGCCAAGCAGATCCTCAATCGCCACGCGGCGCAGATCGGCCACGCGCACATGGCCCGAGGCGATCTCCTGCAGCGACGGGATGGTGAGCACCTCAAGGCCCAGCTCGCGCAGCTCGTTGACCAGCTCGCGGCGGCGCACCCGCCCGGCACTGGGAATCGCCAGCAGCACCCCCTGCAGGCCATGGCGCCGGATCAGCTGCGGCAGTTGATCGGCGGGCGCAATCGGCAGGCCCTGCAGGCGCCGGCTCCACATCCACAGCGAGGGGTCATCGTCGATGACCGCCACCAGGTTCCAGCGGGGATCGAAGCGCAGCGCATCGATCAGGCGCGAGCCGGCCTCACCGGCGCCATACACCACCGCAGGGCGGCGCACGCGTGCTGCCTGGGGATCGGCCTGCACGGCCTGAATCGCCAGCAACTGCCGCAGCAAGTCGCGCAACAGCACGCGCGAAGCGATCACCAGCACTGAAAACAGCAACCAGAAAATCAACCAGAACGAGCGCGGCGGCCAACTGAGACCGAACAGCGGCACTAGCAATGCCGTGATCACCAGAAACAGGGCCGTGCGCGGCAGCAAGCCATAGAGCGAATGGCTGCCCGAATACCGCGTCAGGCCCTGATACCACCCCGTCTGCACCAGGGTGATCAGCCCGATCGGCAACAGCAGCAACAGAATCGGCAGGCTCTGGCTGATCCAGGGATCCCACGGAGCACTGAAGCGCAGCACGAAGGTGCCCCAGAAAGCGACAGCGATGAGCAATCCATCCAGGCTGACAAGGGCTGCCCTGCGAAGCAGTGCATAGCGATCACTCTGCAGCGACAGCAGCTGGCGGTTTGGGGTGATGGCCATAGGCACCATTGTCAAAGCCCAGGCCGCTCATGGTTCTTTCCAGGCGCCAGCCCAGCAGCTGACCCTTGCCATGGCATGGCACGATGCCTGCGATGCCTCAGCTTTTCCTCCTCAAGCGCCTGGACGAGGCAAAGCCTGCCAACTGCTCGTGCGCAGGCTGGCGCAGCCTCCAGCTCGGAGTGTTGTTCCTGCCGACCAGTGCCCTACTGAGCGGACTGTGTCTGCTGATGGCGATCACGCTTGCACGCCCCAACCCAAGTCTCAGGCCACTGCAGCGCCCGATCAGCCGCTTGCTGCTGCTGCTCTCCTCCTTGATGGTGATCGGGCTGAGCACAGCACTCAACCCGCAACTCGCCGCAATCGGACTGGCCAACTGGCTGCCTTTTTTCTGGCTTTTTCTGGCAGTGGCGCCCTACCTGGGCACAGCCGCCAGCCGCAACCGGGTTGCGTTGTGGATCGTGATCGGCACCCTGCCGGTGATCGCGGTGGGGCTGCTGCAGGCCTGGCTGGGCTGGTCTACACCATTGCGGGCCCTGGGAGGCTTGCTGGAGTGGACCATGCGCTTTCCCGGCCGGGCCACGGGCATCTTCGACACCGTGAATGGCACGGCTGGCTGGCTGCTGATCAGTTTCCCCTTTTTGCTGCAGCGGTTGCGCCAACCGCAT
>VGPQ01000371.1 GCA_016882555.1 Cyanobacteria bacterium M_surface_7_m2_040 | reverse complement strand
TCAGGCTGTATTCCATCGAGGCGTAGCCCTTGGTGCGCGACTTCATCTGATCGAAGAAGTCGGTGACCACCTCGGCGAGCGGCACCTCGTAGTGCAGCGTCACCCGGTCGGTGGTGATGTACTTCATGTCGATGAACTCACCGCGCCGCTCCTGGCACAGCTCCATCAGGGTGCCGTTGTAGGTGTTGGGGGTGTAGATCTCGAGCTTGACGTAGGGCTCTTCGATCGATTCACGCTTCTGCGGGTCGGGCAGGGTGGCCGGGTTGTCGACCATCACCGTGCTGCCATCGAGCATGTTGACCCGGTAGATCACCGACGGGGCGGTGACGATCAGATCCAGGTTGTATTCGCGCTCGAGCCGCTCCTGCACGATCTCCATGTGCAGCAGGCCCAGAAAACCGCACCTGAAGCCGAAGCCCATGGCGCTGCTGGTTTCCGGCTCGTATTTGAGGGCCGCATCGCTGAGGGTGAGCTTGTCGAGCGCCTCGCGCAGATCGGGGTATTGGTCGGCGTCTGTTGGAAACAGACCGCAGAACACCATCGGCTTGGCCTCGGTGTAGCCGGGCAGAGGCTCAGCGGCGGGGGCGTTCACCAGGGTGATCGTGTCGCCGACGCGGGCATCAGCCACCGCCTTGATCGAAGCGGCCAGATAGCCCACCTCGCCGGCGTGCAACGAGTCGACCTGGCGCTGATCCGGCGCCATCACACCGACTTCGTCGAGCTCGTAGGTCTTGCCGCTGGCCATCAGCAGCACCTTGTCTTTGCGGGCGACCGTGCCGCTGATCACGCGGAAATACACGATCACACCGCGGTAGGCGTCGTAATAGCTGTCGAAAATCAGCGCCCGCAGCGGCTCCTGCACCGGATCCCTGGGCGGCGGCACCCGCTCCACCACCGCCTCCAGGATCTCGGGCACCCCGAGGCCGGTCTTGGCCGAGCAGGCGATTGCATTGGAGCAGTCGAGACCGATGATCGCCTCGATCTCTTCCTTGATGCGATCAGGATCGGCGCCGGGCAGATCGATCTTGTTGAGCACCGGAATGATCTCGAGATCGTTCTCCAGTGCCAGATACACATTGGCCAGGGTCTGGGCCTCGACCCCCTGGCTGGCATCGACCACCAGCAGGGCCCCCTCACAGGCCTGCAGCGAGCGGCTCACCTCATAGCTGAAATCGACGTGGCCGGGGGTGTCAATCAGGTTGAGGATGTAGCGCTCGCCATCAGCCGCGGTGTATTCCATGCGGGCGGCCTGGAGCTTGATCGTGATGCCCCGCTCACGCTCCAGTTCCATGTTGTCGAGGAACTGCTCCTGCATGTCGCGGGCGGCGACGGTGCCGGTGTCCTGCAGCAGGCGATCGGCCAGGGTCGATTTGCCGTGGTCGATGTGGGCAATGATGCAGAAATTGCGGATTCGTGAGGCGGGCACATCGGTCATGGGGCCGATCCTAGGGAGCGCAAGGTCAGCGATCGCTGCACAACCGCTCCCCGCTCGGCATGCTGGGGGCCTGCTCATGCTCGGCAACCCCGATGCTGGACGCCTCGCCCTTCGGACTGTTGGCCTTGCTGGTCATGGCCCATTTCGTGGGCGATTTCGTGCTCCAAAGCGACCGCATGGCGGTCGAGAAGTGTCCAGGCCGCGACGTGACACTGCCCTGGTGGTGGTGGCTGATCGGCCATGCCAGCTGCCAGGGCCTGCTGGTGGGCCTGCTCACCGGGGTGCCGCTGCTGGGCTTGGCGGAGTGCCTGGTGCACGGGCTGCTCGACTGGGGCAAGTGCCGCCTGGGCTACAGCCTGCTGTTTGACCAGATCCTGCATCTGATCTGCAAGGTGGTGTGGGTGGCCCTGGTGTGGGCTGGCTGAGCCAGGCAACCCCAGGGCTGAATTCCTACAGTCGTCAAACCGCATTGGGGCCCCGCCGCTGAGCCCCGCGACCGCATCCCCAGCCCCGCAACACCATGACCGAAACCACCCCCGTCGCCAGCGCCGATCCCCGCGCCCTCACGCTCGAGAACGTGGAGCGCACCCTCGATGAACTGCGGCCTTACCTGATGGCCGATGGCGGCAACGTGGAGGTGGTCGAAATCGACGGGCCGATCGTCAAGGTGCGGCTGCAGGGGGCTTGCGGCAGCTGCCCCAGCAGCACCATGACCCTGAAGATGGGCATCGAGCGCAAGCTGCGTGAGGCCATTCCCGAGGTCGCCGAAGTGGTGCAGGTGCTCTGAAAGCGCGCCCTTTAGGCTGCCCGCCAACCCCTTGCCACATCTGGGCC
>VGPQ01000370.1 GCA_016882555.1 Cyanobacteria bacterium M_surface_7_m2_040 | reverse complement strand
CGATAAGGGCTGTGAGCCGTCCGCGAAACAGCCGCGCCAGCTCCACCACCTGCTCGGCGAAGGGCAGGGCCGCGTCAATCTCGCTGCGGTAATGGCGCGCGATCAGGTGCTGCACGATCATCCGCAGCTCGTTCAGGGCCGCCGCATGGGCACCACTGCGCACGCGCCGGGCAAACAGCTCCAGCTGGCCCACCCGCAGAAACGACGGCGCCACGCGGGTTGTGATCGCCGCCGGGTTGTCGACCATCACATCGGGATCAAGCGAGCGGGAGTTGGGCGCATACCAGGGCCGGCGCACGGTTTCAGCCCTGGACAGGATCAGCGTCAGCGAGCGTGAGCTGGGCACCCCCAGGGCGTGCATGAACTCCTGGGCCAGAAACTCGCGCACGCTCGAGCGCAGCACGGCGCGGCCATCGGCGCCGCGGCAGTAGGGCGTGGGGCCGCCGCCCTTGAGCTGCAGCTCCCAGCGGTTGCCGTTGAAGAGGCCTTCGAACACCGAAATGGCACGGCCATCGCCGTAGCCGTTGCCAGTGCCGAATGGGCACTGCTGGATGTACTCCGTGCCGTAGATCGAGAGGGCATAGCCGGTGGCCCAGCCATAGGGCCGCATCGGCTCGGTGGCCGCGCTGATGTCGCCGGAAAAGAACCGCACGAACCGCTCGTCGTGGGCCAGTTCCTCGCTCAGCCCCAGCTCGGCAAAGAGGGTGCTGCTGTGGGCCAGCAGCTCGGGCTGCGGCAGTGGCGTCGGCGTCACCGGCACGTAATGACCGGAGAACACCGGGCGGGGCCGGTGGTCGCGGCCATCGGCGCTGGCCTGCGGGTCGGCCTGCAACTGCTCCAGCAATGAGTAGTCGGCCCGTAGGGCAAACGCGGCGAAGCTTGTGGTGGTCGGCGTCGGCACGGATCTCTCGGGATCTGGCCTCCCAGTCTCAGTGCTGGGGATCCAGGGCCCGGCAGCTGCTGGTGTCGACGCTGGTGACCACCTGGTCATTGCTGTCATCGACGATGCGGTAATGGCGCCCGTCGGAGCAGCAGCGGGTCTGGGCTTCGAGGCAGGCCCAGTATTCGACGGCAAAACGCCCCTGCTCGCGCCAGCCATCGGAATGGAGCGCCTGGATCACATACATGGCAGACCGTGCTGAACTCTGTGACTCCAGGCAAGCTCCGGCGCGGCCCGGCGGCGCCAAAACAGCGGGGTGTCTTTGGGATCGCAGTGCGATTCAGCTGGTGCTGAGCACCACCCCACCCGGCGCAAACAGAAAGGTTGCTTCTCCCAGCCGCTCGGACTGGCCCTCCAGGGCATGCACCGCACCCGAGACGAAATCCACCACCCGCTGGGCTTCCAGCGGATCGAGCTGATCGAGCTGCACCACCACCGTGCGCCGCTCGCGCACGGCGATGGCGATCGCCTGGGCATCATCAAAGCCGCGGCAGTGGATGACCTCCACCTGCTGAAACCCGTGGGCATCACCAAGGTCCATGCCGCCAGCATGACGGGGCTGAGCCTAAAAACAATCGCTGACAAACTCCACTGATGCGTGAATCCGTCGTCAGCACAAAGCCACCCGGTTGCAGGCGTCGCGGTCTGATCGGGATGGCGTTGATCACCGCGAGCCTCAGCGCTCTGGTGCTGGTCAGGGAACCAGCCGCCGGTGCTCAGCCATCGACCCCTGCCACGGAAGTGATCACCGCGCCGTCCGGATCGAGCCTCGAGTCAGGGGCGGTGCAGTCTGTGCCCGCGGTGGATCTGGAACGTTTTCTGGGTCAGTGGCATGAGATCGCCCGGATCCCTGCCTGGTTCCAGAACCGTTGCGTCAAAGCGACAACGGCCCGCTACCAGTTGCGCACTGACGGCAGGATCACGGTGACCAACCGCTGCCTCACCCGCAAGGGCCAGATTGATCAGGCCAATGGTCTGGCACGCGTGCTGGATCCGGTATCGAAGGCGCGGCTCAAGGTGAGTTTTGTGAGCGTCCTGGGTTGGCGTCCGTTCTGGGGGGATTACTGGATCATCGGTTTGGACCCTGAGTACCGCTGGCTGGTGGTCGGCGATCCCAAGCGTCAGTACGGCTGGATCCTCAGCCGCAGCCCCGAGCTGGCGCCGGCACAGCTTGAGGCTGCGTTCCAGGCCCTGGAACGCAACGGCTACACCCGCGCGCGTTTCGTGCTCACGCCCCAGGACTGAGAGATTCAGTCGTGAGTGATCCAGTCCTGAGAGGTCCTGTCCTGAGCCCTTGTGTCATGGACAGGCAGGACCACAACGAAGGCGCCC
>VGPQ01000369.1 GCA_016882555.1 Cyanobacteria bacterium M_surface_7_m2_040 | reverse complement strand
TTCGCTCAAACAGCGCGGCCTGAGCGGGGTCAAGCTCGTGATCAGCGACGCCCACGTGGGCCTGACCAAAGCGATCCAGCGGCAGCTGCAGGGCTGCGCCTGGCAGCGCTGCCGGGTGCACTTTGCCCGCAACCTGCTGCAGCGCGTCCCCAAGGCTCACCAGGGCATGGTCACGGCTGCCCTGCGCAGCGTGTTTGCCCAGGAGAGCGCTGAGGAGATCGAGTCGCGCTGGGATGACCTGGCCCCCTCGCTGGCTGAGCGCTTCCCCAGGCCCACCGAGCTCATGCTGGAGGCCAAGGAGGATGTGCTGGCCTTCCGACACTTCCCGCAGCCCCACTGGCGCAAGGTCTGGAGCACCAACCTGCTGGAGCGCGTGAACGGGGAGGTCAAACGCCGCACCCGCGTCGTTGGCATCTCGCCCCGCGGATCCTTCTGCCGGTAGACGGCGTGGATCTCCTCAAGATCAAGCTCGCTGGCCAGATCCAACAAAAAGAACACCAGGTGGTTCTCTGGCAACCAGTCCACTGGTGATGGCGGCAGCAGCAACGTCTGCTCGGGATTCCAGGGGCGGAACGTTTTGGGCTTGACCATGCCCCATTCTCTCGCCCAGATCCATTGCTGCCACTGGGATCTGGGCAGATTTCAGGGCGTCTGTGGAGAAGGCGGGCGCGGATCTATGTGCGACACGCTCCTAGAGGTTGCTGATCAGATCGAGATCAGTTGCGGCTGTAACCCTGTTGAGCAGAGGAGGGCAGCGGCTCAGCCGGCCTCAACGCATGCTGACAGCCATGGCAAGTGACTTTATGCCGGACTTTGAACCAGCCCTGACTTGGTGCTGAAGCCCTGCGCCAATCCCTGACCAGCCGGCTTCCTGCCTACATGGTGCCGTCGCAGATTGTGCGTCTCGATGTCCTGCCGCTCAACGTCAACGGAAAGCTGGATCGGCGGGCCCTGCCCGATGTCACCCACATCTTCGACTCCGAGCCACCGCGGCCGGGCCTTGAGCAGTCGGTCGCCGCGATCTTCGAGGAGCTGCTGCGCATCCGCGGCCTTGGTCGCGACGACGATTTCTTCCGCAACGGGGGCAATTCCCTGCTGGCGGCCCGCCTGCAGGTGCTGCTGCGCGAACGGCTGGGGTTGGCGCTGTCGGCTGCCGATCTTTATGCCGCACCCACGGTCGCCGCGTTGGCGGGCCAACGAGATGACGGCCCGAACGCTGCCGCCTGGGCCACGGCCCGAGCGGGCCTCCTCCTGACGGAGCCAATCGCGCTGTTGCTGCCGCGTCCGCAGCGTCCCGATGTCCTGCTCACTGGTGCCAGTGGCTTTCTGGGGATCTACCTGCTCAGGGATCTGTTGGAGACGGCCGGCCGGGTGACCTGCCTGATGCGCGGTTACGATCTCGCGAACGCGCGTGCGGTGCTGACCGCCCAGGCCACATCAGCCGGTCTGCTGCTGGATCTGGATCGTGTGGAGATCGTGCTGGGTGACTTGGCCGCCGACAATCTCGGTCTGCAGCCGGCGATCACCAAGGCGCTTGCCGATCAGATCGACCTCATCGTTCACTGCGGCGCCTGGGTGCATCATTTGTACTCCTACACAACCCTGCGCGCCAGCAATGTCGATGCCACGGCATCGCTGCTGCGCCTGGCCCTGGCGGGGCAGCGCCGCGCCAGCTTCTGCCTGGTCTCGACCGAGGCGGTCGGGCAAGAACTGGCGGGGGCCGAGGAGGTCCCTGAAGCAGTTCTCGATCCCCAGGCCCATCCATCGCAGTCAGCGTCGGGCTATGTGCTCAGCAAGTGGGTGGCTGAACAGCTGGTGGCAGCGGCCGCTCGCGACCATGGTCTGACGGCCGTGATCGCACGGCCGGGCAACATCACCGGAGACAGCAGCAGCGGCTTCAGCAACTTCAGCAACAACCATTTCTGGTTGTTCACCAAGGCCGGCCTGCAGCTCAGTCTGGTTCCCGATCTACCCAACGGGGTCGAGATGACCCCGGTCGATCAACTTTCTGCTGCGATTGCGGCGCTTGCTTTGACGGCCAAACCGGGCCTTGAGGTCACCAATCTGGGCAACCCCGACGAGCTCCCATGGACGACGTTCATCGACCAGGTGGCTGGCCAGCTTGGACGCCATGTTTCTGTTGTCGATTCTTCAGCCTGGCAAACCGCCCTTGCAGCGGCCGACCCTGACAATGCTCAACCAGTTCTTCATCCGTGAGCCCCAAGCGGGCTTTGATGATCAAAGCTCCCAGGGCCATGCGAAAGGGCTTCGCT
>VGPQ01000368.1 GCA_016882555.1 Cyanobacteria bacterium M_surface_7_m2_040 | reverse complement strand
TCAGGACTGGTGCGCTGCCGCAAGTTGCCCAATGGGGAGAGCGTCTATGCCCCGCTGGAGCGCGATGACCATCACCTCACCTGTGTGAGCTGCGGCCACAGCGAACCGTTGCCGATCTGCCCGGTGGGAACCGGAGGCCTCGGCCTGAGCAAGGTGTTGCTGCAGGGATTCAAGCCGCTGTTTCACACCTTCGAGATCCACGGCCTCTGCCGTTCCTGCCAGCAGAGTGGACCCTTGGCCCATGGCTGATCTTGTGATGGTCGGGGCCGGGCCCCAGGCTCTCACCCTCAGTTGTCTCCTGCTCCAGAAACGACCGAGGCTGCAGCGACGCCTGCGGATCATTGACCCCAGCGGCCGCTGGCTGAGCCGCTGGCAACGGCAGATGGACCAGTACGAGATTCCCTGGTTGCGGTCGCCCTCGCCCCATCACCCCCATCCGAACGCCCATGCCCTGCGGCGCTTTGCTCACAGACAGCAGCGCGACCGCGAGATGGAAGGGGCGTATGGCCTCCCCCACACCGATCTCTTTGCTGCCTTCTGCCGCGAGGTGGTCGCCGAGTTTGAGCTGGAGCACCGGGTGCAGGCCGCCAGCGTGGAGCACATCAGCCTTCCAGCGAACGGCAGGGGCCCGCTCGAGCTATCGCTCAGTGATGGGACCACAGTGCAGGCAGGGAGGGTGGTGATCGCGACGGGCAGCGGAACCCCGCAGTGGCCTGCCTGGATCAAGGCCATCGCAGGCGAGGCCCCGACAGACGCGCTGCGGCATAGCGATGCGATTGATCTGCCGGCGCTGCGTCTGCGCCCTGGTGAACGGATCCTGATTGTCGGCGGCGGGCTCACCAGTGCCCATCTGAGTCTCGGGGCGCTGCGGCGCGGCGCCAGGGTGCAGTTGCTGTGCCGCCGCACCCTGAAACAAAAACCTTTCGATGCCGATCCCGGCTGGCTTGGCCCCAAGTACCTCAAGGGCTTTCATGCGGAACCCTGTATGCACCGCCGCCGCCGCCTTGTTATGGAGGCGCGCGACGGCGGTTCGATCACGCCGGAGGCTGCAGCAGAGCTCAGGCAGGCCCAACGACGCGGCGAACTCCTGCTTCACGAACATTGCGAGGTGCAGGCTGCGCGCTGGTGTTCCAATCAGTGGGAGATTGTCTGCACCGGAGGCCAGCAGCTTGCTGCAGATCGGATCTGGCTCGCCACGGGGCATCGGCAGGGCGTCAGCCAGCAGCCGCTGTTGCAGCAGCTGCATCAGCAACAGCCGATTGAACTGGTGGATGACTGGCCGGTTCTCGGTCCTGATCTGCGCTGGCCAGGAACCCCTGTGCATCTGATGGGCGGCCTTGCTGCCCTGCAGGTCGGCCCGGCAGCCCGCAATCTCTTCGGAGGACGGGAGGCCGCCCAACGCATCTGCCGGGCTGTGGTCAAGCAGTGATGGACGGCCACCACTCGGCAGGGAAAAGCCCCGGGGGTCCCGCAGGCCCAGGGCCTCAGACCACCGCGACGGTGCCGAACTTGTGGCTTGCGTCCCAGCTGATTCGCCAGCTGGGGCTGAATGAAGCGTGTTGTCTTCACGATACGGCACCGAAGTCTAGCGAAGACTGTAATGCGCTTGGCTTATCACCTTCTAACAACCAGATACAGAAGTCGGGAGCGGGGGTGGCTTGTCAAGACAATGAATCCTTGCCCGCTTCTGATCTGGAGCGTTAGACCGACTAGGATGATGCGATGAGAACCGACCGTGACACAGTGCCCGCCAGCTACTTCGATTACTCGGGCCGTGATGACATCCTGAGTGGCGGCGTGAGGCTGATCCCCATCGAAACGCCGAAGGGCACGTTCAAGGTATGGACCCGGCGGGTCGGCAACAACCCGAAAACCAAGGTGCTGCTCCTGCACGGTGGGCCGGGCGCGAGTAGCGACTTCATGTCCGTGTTCGACAGTTTCTTTCCTGCGGCAGGCATCGAGTACTACCACTACGACCAGCTTGGTTCGTTCATGAGCGACAAGCCATCCGAGCCCGAGTTGTGGGAGATCGCCCGCTTTGTCGACGAGGTCGAACAGGTGCGCGTGGCCCTTGGTCTCGACTCGAGTAACTTCTACCTTTGGGGCCAGTCGTGGGGCGGGATTCTGGCAATAGAGTACGCGCTCGCGCACCAGGAGAATCTGAAAGCGCTCGTCATATCGAACATGGTCTCAAGTGTTCCGGCGTACAACGAATACGCCACGAAGGTGTTCGAGTCGCAGATGGATCCGAAGGTGCTAGCGGAGCTGAAGGC
>VGPQ01000367.1 GCA_016882555.1 Cyanobacteria bacterium M_surface_7_m2_040 | reverse complement strand
CATCTCTTCAGGTCAGAGTAATGGAGATTCGCCTTACCAGCTATTCAGACCGTGCTGCCCGACGCCAACGTCTCTCGGAAGTGGGCAATCGTCGGCTCCAAGCCTTGCTCCAAGGGAACCGTCGGCTGCCAGCCCAGCTCACGATGCGCCAGCTCAATCACCGGTTGGCGCTGCAGCGGGTCGTCCTGCGGCAACGGCTGACAGATCAGCTCGAGCCCGGGGTTGATGCGATCACGCACCAACTCGGCCAGCTGGCGGATCGTGAATTCGCCGGGGTTGCCCAGGTTGATCGGGCCGGTGTGCTGACCGTTCATCAGCCGGATCAGGCCCTCGACCAGATCATCAACAAAGCAGAAACTGCGCGTCTGGCTGCCGTCGCCATAGAGCGTCAAGGGCTCACCACGCAGGGCCTGCACGATGAAATTGCTGACCACGCGGCCGTCGTCGGGCAGCATGCGCGGCCCGTAGGTGTTGAAGATCCGCGCCACCCGGATCTCCACTCCGTGCATGCGGCGGTAGTCAAAACACAGCGTCTCGGCGATGCGCTTGCCCTCGTCGTAGCAGCTGCGGATGCCGATCGTGTTGACGCAGCCGCGATAGCTCTCGGGCTGGGGGTGCACCTCGGGATCGCCGTACACCTCCGACGTGCTGGCCAGCAGCAGCCGGGCACCAACGCGCCGCGCCAGGCCCAGCATGTTGTAAGTGCCCAGAAAGCTGGTCTTGGCCGTTTTGATCGGGTTGTGCTGGTAATGCACCGGCGATGCCGGGCAGGCCAGGTGCCAGATCCGGTCCACCTCCAGCCGGATCGGCTCGGTCACGTCATGCCTGATCAGCTCAAAGCGCGGATGACCCATCCACTGGGCGATGTTCGCCTTGCGCCCGGTGAAGTAGTTGTCGAGGACGATCACCTCCTCGCCCGCCTGCATCAAGCGGTCCACCAGGTGCGAGCCCACAAACCCAGCTCCGCCGGTCACCAGGTTGCGCGTCATCAAAGCCGTACCGCCTCGCGGTCGCGCGCCAGTTCGGCGGCAAAATCGGTGTAGGTGCTCGACAGGCCCTCGCGCAGGCCGATTTGAGCCCGCCAGCCCAGAGCCGCCAGCCGACTGACGTCAAGCAACTTGCGCGGCGTGCCATCGGGCTTGCTGGTATCCCAGTCGATGGCGGCGTTAAAGCCGACGACCGCCGCCACGGTCTCCGCCGCCTCGCGAATGGTCACATCAACGCCCGTGCCGACGTTCAAATGGTTGAGGGGACCCAGGTCTTCGCCGCCTGGGCCGACACCCCGGGGCGCACCTGGGGCATCCGGGTTCCAATGCTCCAGGGCAAAGACCGCCGCCGCACCCAGATCGTCCACATGCAGGAACTCGCGCATGGGGGTGCCGCTGCCCCAGCAGGTCACTGACGCCGCACCAGCCTCTTTGGCCTCATGAAACCGGCGGATCAACGCCGGCAGCACATGACTGCCGGTGGGGTGGTAGCTGTCTCCCGGCCCATACAGGTTGGTGGGCATCAGGCTGATCGCATCAAAACCGTGCTGCTGCCGCAGGGCTTCGCAAAGCTTGAGGCCGGCGATCTTGGCGATGGCATACCACGCATTGGTGGGCTCCAGTGCCCCGGTGAGCAGAGCCTCCTCGCGGATCGGCTGCTGGGAGAATTTCGGATAAATGCAGCTGCTGCCCAGAAACAGCAGCCGCCGCACACCGCTGCGCCAGGCCGCCTCAATCACGTTGTTCTGAATCTTGAGGTTCTCCAGAAGAAAGTCGGCCGGATAGGTGGCATTGGCATGGATACCGCCCACCTTCGCGGCCGCCAGCACCACCACAGCCGGGCGCTGAGCCGCAAACCACCGCTCCACGGCTCCCTGATCCAACAGGTCGAGCTGGGCGCGGCCGGCCGTTAAGAGCTGGTCATATCCAGCGCGCTGCAGGGCCCGGCAGATGGCGCTGCCAGCCATGCCCCGATGCCCGGCGACAAAGATCCGATCAGCTGGGTTGATGAGCAAGGTCATGAAAGCTGTAGCCAATTGAGGCCGGCAAAACGGCCAAAGTCGTTGTCAAAACTCACCAACCGCCAGCCGTTGGCCACCGCCAGTGAAGCCAGATAGGCATCGGTGCAAAGCCGCGGAGGGACATCACCTTGGCGCAGGAAGGCATGAAAGACATCCCAGCCGCTGCTCTGGGGGCACCCCATGGCCACCCCGGGCTGGGCGCAGAACGCCTGCAACAGCTGTGATGCCTCAGCCGGGCTTTTGACCGCTGGGCCCATCACCTTGGCCTGAC
>VGPQ01000366.1 GCA_016882555.1 Cyanobacteria bacterium M_surface_7_m2_040 | reverse complement strand
TGCTGCAGCGGCTGAACACTGCGGTGTTTGCCAGGCCCGATCTGGTGATGGCCAACCTGGCGGCGCTGGCGGGCCATGCCGTGCCGCCGCCGGGTTGGCGCCTGCCATTGCCGGTGCCCGTGGCTGGCCACGAGGCATTTCTGCTGGAGCACAACGGTCACCCGTGGCGGGTGCTCACCTTCATCGACGGCGCCCACAGCGTCGATGTGGTGGCCGATCCCGATCAGGCCGCCGAGATCGGCCGGGCCCTGGGGCGGTTCCATGCCCTGATCCATGACCTGCCGGCCGAGCAGCTGGCTGACACGCTCGAGGGCTTTCACATCACCCCCCGCTACTACAGCGATTACTGCGCCCAGCTCGACTCCTGCAGGGGGGGGAGCGGTGCTGGAGCGGAGCGGCTTGGCGATCCTCGGGCCCAGTGGTGCGAGGCCTTTGTCAACGCGCGCGAGGCGCTGGTGCCGGTGCTGGAGCAGGCCAAGGCCGACGGACGGCTGCAGCTGCGGCCGATCCACGGTGACCCCAAGGTCAACAACGTGATGCTCTGCGCCGCAACCGGCTGCGCCGTGGCGATGGTCGATCTCGACACCCTGAAACCGGGCCTGCTGCATTACGACATCGGCGATCTGCTGCGCTCGGGCTGCAATCCAGCCGGTGAAGAGACCACCGATCTCGAGGCGGTTCACTTCGATCTCGATCTGGCCCGCGCCATGCTGGGCGGTTATCTGGCAGAGGCGGGAGCCCTGTTGGGCCCCGATGACCGCGCCCATCTGTTTGATGCGATCCGCCTGCTTCCGTTTGAGCTGGGCCTGCGCTTCTTCAGCGATCATCTGGCCGGGGATGTCTACTTCACGGTGAACCGGCCGGACCACAACCTCGAGCGGGCCTTGGTGCAGTTCCGGCTCACCACAAGCATCGAGCAGCAGGAGGCGGCCATCCGCGCCCTGCTGGCCGAGCAGCTGGCGGCGTTGGATGCGGCCTGATCTGATCGAGGGGGGGCATCCGCTGCGGCCGTTTCAGCCGCTGCAGGCGCCAGCCGTGGCTGTGGCGGCTGCGGCCCGGGTCTTGCGGCCAGCCTCAGGCCCGCCGTTGTTGTGGCTGCGGTATGGCATCAGCGGGGCCCAGCAGCTGCGCTGCCCAGCGCCTGCCCACCGCCCCCAGCGCCGCGATGGTCTGTGGCAGCACACCTGCCTTGAGGCCTTTGTGGCTGAAGCGGGCCAGGAGGCCTACTGGGAATTCAACCTCGCCCCTTCCGGCGACTGGGCTGTGTACCGGCTGGCGCGCACCCGCGAGGGCCTGGAGCCGGACTCCTGTTACGACGCCCTGCCCTTCGAGGTGCTGCGACAGCCCGAGGTGGAAGGAGAGACCACTAAGCAGCCGACCAATGAGCTGACTGAACAGCTGGCCCATGGTCTCACCGTGGAGTTGCGGTGCCCGCTGCCGCCAGCCCTGGCGTCGTCGCCAGAGCTGTCGGTGGGGCTGACGGCGGTGCTGGAAGACCACCGCGGCCGCCTCAGCTACTGGGCCTTGACCCATCCCGCCGCCGAACCCGATTTTCACGACCGTCGCGGCTGGATCCTGAAGCTCTGAGCTGTGGTCTGGGCTGTGCACTCAGTCTGGCCAGTGGCGCCGGCGCTGCACCGCCACCTCGCCGCCAAAACCTGCCACCGGTGCGGCGCATTTGCGCAGCTCCAGGGCGATCGGCAGCGGGCCATACAGCTGCTCGGCCAGATCGAGCATGCGCTCGCTCCAGTGCTCCAGGGTCTGGCAGCGCAGGCCACTGGCCTGCTGCTGCAGGGCCTGGATCAGCAGGCTGTAGTCGCAGGTGTCGCTGAGTTGGTCACTGGCGCCCGCTGCGCCCAGATCGCACTGCAGCGCGATGTCGACCTCGAACCATTGGCCCCGTTGTTGCTCATGGGGCAGCACCCCCACGTGGGCCCACAGCCTCAGGCCGCGCACCACGATCCGGTCGCTGCAGCGATCGCTCACAGCGGCAGGCTGCGGTGCGTGAACTGCCTTGCCCCACTGGCGTAGTCGGCGGCGATGTGCCCGTCGCCCCGCAGCTGGTAACGGTAGGTGACCAGCCCTTCGAGGCCCACGGGTCCCCGTGGCGGCAGGGTCTGGGTGCTGATGCCCACTTCGGCGCCGAAGCCGTAGCGGAAGCCATCGGCAAAGCGGGTGGAGCAGTTCAGGTACACACCGGCGCTGTCGACCCCCGCCAGGAAGCGATCGGCGGCGGCGGGGTCGGTGGTGCAGATTGCATCGGTGTGGCGCGACCCGTAG
>VGPQ01000365.1 GCA_016882555.1 Cyanobacteria bacterium M_surface_7_m2_040 | reverse complement strand
CTGCTGGGCCGCCCCGGCGGCTCCTGGCCATCGGGCAGGCAATAGGGACAGACCAGGTTGCAGCGCGCCGTCAGCGACAGTCGCAGTACCCCCAGGGGGCGTCCGTGCTGGTCGCGGGTCGGATTGGGCTGCATCGCCAGACGCTAGGGACGCTCAGGTCTCCAGCAGTTGGACGCCCGCGTGAGCGGCAAACGAGCGATCGAAGCTCAGCACAGGCAGGGCTGCGGCCTTGGCCGCCCGGGCCCAGATCAGATGGTCGGCGAGGTCGCCCCCCTGAACAAAACGCTGCAGGGCTTCGATGACGGCATCGAGGTCATCCACGACCACCCCGCGGGTGCGCACGAGACGTTCCAGCAACCCGTGACGGACGGATCGTTCAAGCGCGTACCCGTGCAGCACCCAGGCCACTTCTGCCAGCACCACATCGGGCAGGTAGACACCGTCGTTGTTGACGGCCTTCAGAAACGCCTGTTCAGCAACGGCTGTCTGCCCTGGGTCATCGCCCACCAACAGCCGCACAATCACGTTGGTGTCAAACGTCTGCACGGCCGGCCGCTGTGGCAATCGCCCGGTCCATGTCGTCGATGGACATCACGCGGTTGACCTTGGGCCTGTGCAGGAACAGGTCTTCGGGCTCATATTTCGCCGGCACCAGCACGAGCCGTCCGTGCTGATCGATCGAGGCCTGCAATTGGGCGCCAGCCGACAGCCCCAGGGCGTCACGCAAGGCCCTGGGGATGGTCAATTGACCTTTGGAGCTGAGGGTGACGGCCGCCATGGTTCCAATGTAAGGCGGCTTGTCTTACTTGCCACGTTCTCGGATGCTCCATGGCCAGGCCCAGCGCTTGCTCAGCTTCCATAGGGTGTGCTGATTCCCGGCACCACCGCCATGGCAGAGCAGGACGCGGCCAAGCCGTTCATGCCTGACCAGAACACCCCAGGCGCTGGTGGCGGCTGGCCTTTGATCGATGGCTGGGCAAGGGCCACACTTTCGCCGATCGGGCCGCGGCTGTGGCAGACCCTCACCCACAAGAGTGCGTGCCTCAGTTGCGCCTGGGGCACCGGCGGCCAGAACGGTGGCTTTCGCGATGAGTTGGGGGAACCCCTGCAGCGTTGCCTCAAAAGCGTGGAGGCGATCGGCGCCGAGCTACAGGCGGCTGTGCCGGCCGAGGTGTTTGCAGGCCGCACCCTGGCTGAGCTGCAGGCCCTTGATTCGGCAGCCTGCGATCGCCTGGGGCGGCTGGACCGGCCCCTGATCCGGCGCCAGGGCAGTGATCACTATGCGCCGATCAGTTGGGAGGAGGTGCACGCCTTGACGGCCGAGGCCTTTGCAAGGCCGGCGCCCGAGCGGGTGGCGTCCTACAGCTCGGGGCGCTCCTCCAACGAAGCGGCCTTTCTGCTGCAGTTGCTGCTGCGGGCCATGGGGTCCAACAACCTGGCCGACTGTTCAGACCTCTGCCATGCCCCCTCGACCGTGGGGCTGCGCCAGGCCTTCGGCAGCGGCACCTCCAACGTGAACCTCGAGGGCCTGCAGCAGGCCGACTGCGTGGTGCTGATCGGCTCCAACGCACCGGCCAACCATCCGCGGCTGATGAACGAGCTGATCCGCTTGCGCGAGCGCGGTGGCACGGTGATCGTGATCAACCCGATCCTGGAGGTGGGGCTGCTCAAGTTCGGCTCGCCGGCGTTTCCGATCCGCTCGCTGCTGCAGGGCTCAGAGATCGCCTCGATCTTTTTGCAGCCGATCCCCGGTTCTGACACAGCCGTCTTGGTAGGCATTCAGAAGGCCCTGCTGGAGCAGGGGGCCATCGCCTGGGAGCTGGTCAAGGCCCACAGCGAGGGCTGGGAGCCGTTGATCGCCCAGATCGAATCCACCAGCTGGGAGGCGATCACCACCTGCTGCGGTCTCAGCCGCGAGGAGCTGACGCTGGCGGCCTCGCGCATCGCCGCGGCGCGGGCCACGGTGTTTGCCTGGGCGATGGGCATTACCCACCACGCCAACGGCACCACCAACGTGCGGGCGATTGCCAACACCGCTGTGCTGAGTGGCCACATCGGCCGGCCGGGGGCGGGCACGATGCCGATCCGTGGTCACTCCAATGTGCAGGGGTTCGGCTCGATGGGCGTGACGGTGCACCTGCGCGAGCCGATGCAGAGGGCCCTTGAGCAGCTGCTGGGTCGGCCGTTGAGCCGGGTGCCGGGCTACGACACCCGCGCCCTGATCGAAGCCGCCGATCGCGCTGCGGTCGACACGCTGCTGTGCCTGGGGGGCAACCTGTTTGGG
>VGPQ01000364.1 GCA_016882555.1 Cyanobacteria bacterium M_surface_7_m2_040 | reverse complement strand
TGCCGCCTCCAGCCTGCGGCAGGCCGCGCCGACACCGATGGCCCTGGACATGGGCACGCTGGCCCCCTGGCACAAACTGGTGCTGGAGGTGTGGGGGCTCTCGGCGCGCATGCGCATGGCCCAGGTGCCGATGCCCGAGCTGCCGCCGCTACCGCCGCTGCCGGGGCTCGATCTGAACTGACCTCAGGCCTTGAGAGCTGGTCGCTGCTGGCGGCAAACGCGCAGCTGATCCATGCAAGGCCGTTGAATCAGCCTGTCTTGAGGAATCCCAGGGCTTCGCGCACCCGCTCGAGGCTGGCGCTGGCCACCTGCTGCGCCTGCTGACGGCCTCGTTCCAGCACGGCCAGCAGGGCGCCTGGATCGCTGCGCAGCTCGCTGTACCGCTGTTGCAACGGCCGCAAGGCCTCCACCGCAACATCGGCCAGCAGGGGCTTGAACTGGCCCCAGCCCATCTGGGCGCACTCGGCAGCGGCCTGCTCGGGGCTCAGCCCCGCCAACAGGGCATAGAGGCCCAGCAGGTTGTCGGCTTCGGGCCGCTCGGGGTTGCCAAACTCCAGACCCATCACCGGATCGGTCTTGGCCCGCTTGATCTTCTTGCTGATCAGCTCCGGCGGATCGAGCAGATTGATGCGCGATCCCTCATTGGGATCGCTTTTGCTCATCTTGCTGCTGCCATCGGTGAGGCTCATCACCCGGGCCCCCTGCTTGAGAATCAGGGGTTCCGGCACCCGCAGGATCGGAATCGGCTCGCCGTTGCTGTCCTTCGGGGCGAAGCGGGCGTTGATGCGCTGCTGAGCGATATCGCGAGCCAGCTCCAGATGCTGTTTCTGGTCTTCGCCCACGGGCACCAGATCGGCGTCATACAGAAGAATGTCGGCCGCCATCAGCACCGGGTAATCGAGCAGGCCCACCGACACGTTGTCGCCCTGCTTGAGCGCCTTCTCCTTGAACTGGATCATGCGCTCCAGCCAATTGAGCGGCGTCACGCAATTGAGCAGCCAGGCAAGCTCGCTGTGGGCCGGCACGTGGCTTTGCACAAACACCGTGGATCGCGACGGATCAATGCCGCAGGCCAGATAGAGCGCCGCAGTCGTGAGGGTGTCCTCAGCCAGCCGCGCCGGATCGTGGGGCACGGTGATGGCGTGGAGGTCGACCACGCAGAAGAAGGTCTCGTGGCTGTCCTGCAGATCGACCCAATTGCGGATCGCCCCCAGCCAGTTGCCGAGATGGAGTGCACCGGTGGGTTGCACCCCTGAGAGAACCCTGGGTCTGGCCATGGCTTTCCGCGTGACTCAGGCGTCGCCGCTCGGCGCGTCAGATGCGGGGGCGTCCCCCTCAGCAACGGCGGCAACCGCTGAACTCTTCTGCGGCGCTGCTGCAGGGGCATCGAGATCCTGCTGCTGTTGATCAGCAGCCTCAGGTGCCACATCCGCTGCTGCATCCACCGAGCCAAGGTCGGCGTCCTGGGCCGTCTGCGGTGCTGCAGGCCGGGCGGGGCGGGCAAAGGGATCAAGGCGCGGGCCCCGCTCGGAGCGGGCCTCGAAGCGGCCGTCAGGCCGGCCCTCTCGACGACCGCCGCGGGGACCATCACCGCGAGGACCATCACCGCGGCGTCCCTCGCCACGCGCCGGCGCCTGGGAGCGCTGCTGCTCGACCAGCTCATCGAGCTTTCCATCCTCGAGCAGCTGGGCGGTGGTGCGCAGGGCAAAACCGAGAACGGCCACGGTGGACCTCAGGCGGAACGCCTCCTGAAGGGCCCTGGCAGCACGCATTTCGTTGTCGCTCAGGCGAATGCGGAAGCCACCCGGCTCCCGTGCGCCCTCCCGGCCGCCGCCAGGCCGAGGCGTGCGCCCCCCCTCGCCAGCACGCTCCTGAAAGCTGGAATTGGTCTGGTCGTCGGCCATCGCCAGCAGCATCGCAGTCGAGCGCAAGTGTGCCGCATCAACGGGACCTGCTCGTGTCGCGACTCAACCGTGCGTTCCCTTGAAGGTGATGGCCGCACTGGCGTATTCCCGCGGTTCCAGGTGAATCGTGCAGCGCACCGGACCGAACTGAGCGGCCAAGCGCTCCTCCACCAGTTCGGTGATGCGATGGGCGGTGGGCAGGTCGGTGGCATCCACCACCATGTGCATGTCGATGAAAATCTGCTGACCGCGCACCCCGCGGCTGGCGATGTCATGGCAGTTGAGCACGCCGGGTACATCCATGGCCGCCTGATGAATCGCCTCAGGAGCCAGGGCGATCTGATCCAACAACCAGGGCAACTGCTGCCGCAGGGTGGCGAG